>PIVQ01001475.1 GCA_003354055.1 Desulfobacteraceae bacterium
TAGTTTCTGAGCGGTTTGCCGGTTTTCAGCATGTGGTCGATTCTGGCAACGGTCAAGTCTTCTTTACAGAAGTCAACAAAGGCTTCCCGTTCCAGTTTCAGGATGACATCTTCATCTATATCAGAACCGCCTTTTACATCACCGCCACTCATGACAAATGCGATCCGTGTTGCCAGGAAGGCATCATGTTCACTCATGAATTTGCCGTTGAGCATGTTGTAAAGTTCTGCCTGAACCATGCCCTGACCTGCATTACCCATAACTTTGATGGGTTGTTTTGCAGGAACAACATATCCGTCGTCAACCATTTTCAACACTTCTTTTTTGGCTTCACCGATGAGGTTGTCACGGTTGAAAACAATACGGTCGGCAAGGCCGAGGTAACCATTGGCCTGGGCGCCTGCTGCTGACATGGAAATCGCTGCCATGGCAACTTTCATGAAGGCCGGGATAAAGATTTTGGCCAGATCCGTGTCTTTCCCGACTTTTCCGGGAAGTGCATTCATGTGTTTCTTCCAGAGGTTGAGGCAACCGCCGCCTGCGGGCAGCAGACCCACGCCGATTTCAACCAGACCCATGTAAAGCTCTGAATGGGCAACCATGCGGTCTGCACCCAGGCAGGTTTCGCAACCACCGCCCAGAACCATTCCGTAAGGAGCGGCAACAACCGGGAAGGCTGAGTACTTGGTGGCCTGGATGCCATCCTGTGCTTTTTTCAGGAAGGCTTCGATCTCTGAATATTTTTTGTCGTGGCAGAGTTTGGAGATAAAGGAAAGGTCGGCACCGGCAGAGAATGCGCCGGGCATTCCGCCGGCTTCGTTACCGATAACAAGGCCTGCACCGTTTCTGTCAACGTAGTCAAGGGCTTCGCCGATGGTGTCAACGATTTCAGCGTTCAGTGCATTCATCTTGGTATGGAATTCTACACAGAAAACATCATTTCCGATATCAACCAGAGAGGCAGATGCATTTTCAAGGACAGTCTTGTTGTTGCCCTTGGCCGCAGCAATGGAAACCATGGCTTTGGAAACC
>PIVQ01000647.1 GCA_003354055.1 Desulfobacteraceae bacterium
CTGATGCAATATGTGTTTCAGGGTATGGGGAATATAATAGCTGAACTGGCCGATCCGTATCCCCTGTTCAAACACCCCGTCATACCAGTCTCTTTTAAATTCAATATCCCGAAGCCGGTCCACCCGCTCCTTTTCAATTCCGGCAAACCCCACAATATCCCGGAAGGGAAATTCATCCTTGAATAAAGAGATAATCACCCGCTGGTAATCGGAGTGGGCCACAATGGCATCTGAAATTTTCTGAAAAATGCGTTCCTTGTCTGCAATTGAAATCATTTGCGCCGCAGCCAGACTCAATTGTTCGGTCTGGTCATGAAGATTCTGCACCTTTTTTTCACTTTCTTTGAGTGCTGCTTCAAATCGTTTTCTCGGGGTGATATCCAGCATGGTCACAAAGACCTGCCAGGGAGCAGTTTCTCCTGATATGAACTGGGGAACTGCTGTGATACTGATCCATTTGACCTCTTTTTCAACGGGATTCCAAACCCCGGTCACCACATCCTTAACCTTGTGTCCTGTGGCAAGCGCTTCCATCGAAGGGTACTCTTCTACGGGAAATTTACTGCCATCCTCCCGGATCACACGCCAGTTGGGATCTTTTGAGGTCATACCCAGGAAGGCATCTCTGGTCAGCCCGAACATATTCAAAGCTGCCTGGTTCACATCAGAGAGCACTCCGTTAGCCTGCTGATAAAAAACGCCCACGGTCATATTGTTAAACAGAGTCTTGTACTTTTCCCCTTCTGCCGCCCGGGCTGTCTCTGCAGCCTTTCGGTGATGAATCGCCCGTCTCAAAGAGGCATAGGCTCGAAGACAAAGCACTCCCAGGACCAGGCCTATGCCAAAGATAACAACGATGGCCGCATAAAGATATTGCCTACGTTTTCGGGCTTTACGCCCGGCAGTTTGCTGGACGTCGGCCTCAAGTTCATGGGCAAGTTCATTTAGCCTTACCCCGAGCTTACGTACCTTGGAAAATGTTTTATAGGCACTCATAGCCTTTGCATGATTAGCTGCGAAGTCAAATTCGCTTTCCGGATCATTTTGTTTTACTGCCAGCAGACTTGCAATCACCCCGGGGATCTTCTCTGTCCCGGATCGAATGGATTCATACAATTCACGGGTCCTGGCATCTTGAATCAACTCTTCCAGATGAGCCAGCGTCGCATTCAGGGCCGCGGTCCGGCTTTCGACTTTTTCACGATCTATCTCATCATGGTATAAAAGGAATATGAACAGGTGGCTTTCAGCCCGATAGGCATCTGAACTGATCTGAGCGGCTATTCCTGAGATGGTTCGATAAAGGGCAGCTGCCTCGTCATCCTTTCTGCTATGATCAAGGTTAAAGCCAATGGAAAAAAGACTGATGCACAGAACAGAGATAAAGCCCAGCAGAAAGGCGGTAATCAACCAGTGGGTACGGGGATGAATAGTTTTAACAATCATTCTTATTCCAGATTCACACTTTTGGGATCAATTTCCAAGGTTAAATCCATAACACAGCGTTTACTTTATAACACGAATATTCAAGATACATGATATGGATTTCAAGGACAAGGAAACTATAAAAAAGGCAGCGAGAAAAGATTGAACAGCAAGAACCGCTGGATCAGCTGTATTTTTGAACTTAGGATCGGCTCCAAAATTACTTGATCTTTTGTTTTCAAAATACCCAGTTGGGGTCTTTTGTAAAAATACCCATTTAAGGGGTTTTGGAAATAAGCTTCTGCCCTTCAGGGTATTTAGATCAAGTTATTTTGTAACGATTCCTTACAGGCCATGCCGGAAGCCCATTGGATCTGCCCAGCCATGCTTTTGTGCCACCTGTGAAACTGTAAAATCCTGGTGGATGCCGAGACGATTCATGCAAAATATTTTGAAATATTGAAAGCCACCTGAAGTGTTGCGGGTATATGGCAGGAACTTAAGGGGAATGGATCTTTTCTGTCTTTTGTTTGGCCATTTCCGGAAGTAGCAGCCAGGCGGCAAAAAGGAAGCAGAGCGCACCGATAAAGGTCCATAGGTTGACGGCAAAGAGATTAAGCACGTCGGTTGCACGGGGCAGGGTTATGGCAAAGAGGGCCGAAATGCCGAAGCCAATGGAGCCGCTCAGGTTGATCATCACAATCCACCAGTCGAGGTCCTGAATTTTCCAGCAGGTTATGCCGTGGCAGCACTCCAGCACTGCCAGCCAGCTCGATACGAGAAAGCAGAGGCTGCCGATAACGTCTGGCGCCCAGATCAGCAGATCCTGCTTCAGCCAGTTGAGGCCGGGCAACATGGCGTCAACGGTGTTCATATTGAACAGCAGGGTGCCCATAAACTGAACGGCTGCACTCAGCCAGCCGATCTGGCTGGGCTGCCAGCCGAACCAGCGGAAAGGGTGCGGCGGCGTCTCACCCCGGGCCTGCGCCGCCCGCCGATCCGCGTTGGCCGCTTCCAGTAGTTGGAGATACGCCGCGGAGGTAAAGAAGAGGGAGCCTGTGAAGAACACCATGTTCACCACGGCCGCATGCTGAAAAGCCGGCCCCAGCAAGTTGGGCGCGAGCCCGGCGAGGCTCCCCAGTACAAAGCAGGCCGAGCCGATTATAAAGAGGACGGAAATCCACCAGCCAAGTTCGACCGGATCCCACGCGGTGGCCACAATGCGGAGGCGAATACCGCCGCCCTTGCGGTGCCGGCGCGAGGTCCAGGCGTGCAACGATCCATCAGGAAGCCGGTGAATGATACGCGAAATAAACGGGCCCGCGCCGTCGGCCTGCACCAGATCCAAGTCCTTGCCTACCCGCCCATGTATCCTCGCATGCCTTGTAGCTTTAGTCAGATCCTGGCTTCCCATATTCGTTGTCCTGTATCTACACAATCGCTTCTCATCAATGATGGAAGCCGCCGCCATCTTGGTTGTCGAGCGGGCTTAGGGCCGGATGCTTGTCCAGGTGCGTCATGGCTATTTTTATGTCGTCAATCAGCAACGAGCCCAAGTCCCGGCTGACTCCGTGGCGAACGAGAATGCGCTGGATTGAAAGGTCTTGACGGTTGGCAGGCAGGGCATAGGCCGGAACCTGCCATCCGCGTGCCCGCAGCCGATCCGCCACATCGTAGAGGCTGAATCCAGGATCGGTTCCTTCTTTGATCTTCCAGCATATGGCCGGAATACCTCGATCCATTTCACCACCGTAGATGATTTCGAATGGGCCGAGTTTTTCGATTTCGCCGGCAATGTATTGCGCAGTTGCATAGCAGGCCGCGTGGATTTTCCGGTAGCCCTCGATCCCAAGCCGGAGAAAGTTGTAATACTGGCAAACCACCTGACCGCCCGGGCGTGAAAAGTTCAGCGCAATGTCGCGCATGTTGCCTCCCAGATAGTTTACCCAGAAAACCAGTTGCTCGGGCAGATCCTTCTCTTCGCGCCAGATCACCCAGCCCACACCGAGGGGAGAGAGGCCGAACTTGTGTCCCGATGCGTTGATCGATTTAACGCGCGGAAGGCGGAAGTCCCACACCAGCTCCGGCACGCAGAACGGAGCCAGGAAGCCACCGCTTGCGCCATCAACGTGTATCGGGATATCAATGCCAGTATTCTTCTGGAATTGGTCCAGCACATCCGAAACCGCCTGGACCGGTTCGTATTCGCCGGTAAACGTTACGCCCAACGTGGGAACCACACCAATTGTATTTTCATCGCAGAGTTTGAGCACCTCTTCCGGCGTCATCAGCAACCGGCCATTCTCCATCGGGATCTCGCGATGTTCGATATCCCAGTAGCGGGTAAATTTATGCCAGCAGATCTGCACCGGCCCGGTTATCAGGTTTGGTTTATCGGTCGGCTTTCCTGCCGCCTTTCTGCGGGCCTCCCACTGCCGCTTCAACGCCATGCCGCCCAGCATGGCAGCTTCGCTCGATCCGGTGGTTGACGTGCCAACTGCGTGTTCAGCCGGCGAGTGCCAGAGATCGGCCAGCATGTTGACGCAGCGTGCTTCGATTTCGGCGGTCTGCGGATACTCGTCCTTATCGACCATGTTTTTATCGATGCACTCGTCCATCAGTTTGTTCACTTCCGGCTCGGTCCATGTCTGACAGAATGTCGCGAGGTTCTGGCGCGAGTTCCCGTCGAGCATCAGCTCGTCATGAACAGCGGTATAGATGTGCTGTGGATTGTGCTCATTCCGGGGGAACTTCTTTTTCGGCATGGTTGTAGAGAGATCAC
>PIVQ01000648.1 GCA_003354055.1 Desulfobacteraceae bacterium
TGAATATCCATTAAATCCCTCCGTGATAAAAATTGTGACGTACAATCATACAATTGTCAGCGCTGGAATCGAACCTTGCTTTGGATTTATAGCACAGTATAGAAATACCCGATACAAAGCCTTTTATCAATCCAAACAACCAATTTGATTTCACCTATCGCTCTGCTTTATGAATGGGCATCTTAATTTTTCAAAGAACTATGCTAAAAACTTAGGGAACATAAAAAAATGATCAGTGCGGGAATTGATATCGGATCCAGATCCATTGAGTGTGCAATCCTTGAGAATGGGAATGTTAAGGAAATCCGCAAAACAGATACGGGATTTGATCCGATCAGCCAGGCCAGGCAACTCATCAATGGATTGACGTTTGACACTATCCTGGCAACTGGATACGGCAGAAACCTCTTTGAGATTGAACATGATGCACGAACCGTGACCGAGATTAAAGCCCATGCCAGAGGAGCGGTTCATCTTTTCTCCGGGCTAACCACGGTTCTTGATATCGGCGGCCAGGACTCAAAGGTTATTCGCCTCAACGGTTCGGGAAAAGTAATCCGTTTTGAAATGAATGACCGGTGTGCGGCCGGAACCGGGAAGTTTCTTGAGATCATGGCAAAGAACCTTGGATTCAGCATCGAGACCTTTGGAAAGCAGGCCATGACTGCAAAAAAAGAACTGAAAATCTCCAGCATGTGTACGGTATTTGCCGAATCCGAGGTCACCTCCCTTGTGGCCAAAGGCGAAAGTCCCAATGAAATCGCCCGTGGACTCCATCTATCGGTTGTCAAACGTGCCGTCTCCATGCTGAACCGGGTCTCACCGGATGGCCCCATTGCCTTTACCGGCGGTGTGGCCAACAACCCGTTTATTGTTGAGATATTGGCCCAAAGAACCAAAAGAGAGGTCTGTGTGCCGGAACATCCTGAAATGAACGGGGCAGTGGGTGCCGCCCTGATTGCCATGGACGATCTATAAAAACAAAACAACTTTTGTAATGACAATTTGGAGGATTATAATGAAAGAACGACTGTTTAAAAAACTTCAGCAGATTACCGAACAGAACATTATCGACATTGAAGCGCATAAGGCCAAGGGCAACCATGCCATCGGGTTCTATTGTCTCTATGCCCCCACCGAACTCGCCGTTGCTGCAGATGCCATCCCCCTGCCCCTTTGCGGTACCCGGCAGGACCCCATAGAAGCTGCCGAAGAAAGTCTGCCCAGAAACCTCTGCCCCCTGATCAAAAGCAGTTATGGGTTCGGCGCCACTGATACCTGCCCCTTTTTCAAATTTTCAGATATGATTGTGGCAGATACTACCTGTGACGGTAAAAAGAAAATGTTTGAACTAATGGAAGCCTTCAAAGAGGTCCATGTGCTTCAGCTGCCCCAGCAGCAGAACTTTGAACGGTTTCAGGCTCCCTGGGAGCAGGAAATCCGCGACCTGAAAATCAGACTTCAGGAAAAAACCGGAAAATCCATCACTCAAGAGAAGATACAATCAGCCATCGCCCTTCTAAACCGTGAGCGAAACGCCAAAAAAAGACTCATGGATGTAACCCGGGCCAAACCCTCGCCGCTAACTGGAATGGAGCTGCTTGAAATTCTCTTCAAGACCGGTTTCTTTGCAGACAAAAACAAGGGCATTGACCTGATCAATGAAATTGCAGACGCCTGTGAAACCATGACCCGTAATGGTAAAAGCCCCTATACAAACAATACGCCTAGGATTCTGCTCACGGGTGTACCAGTGGGATTAGGCAGCGACAAGGTGATCAGAATTCTTGAAGAATCCGGTGCAAATGTAGTGGCCTTTGAAAACTGCAGCGGCTACAAACAGGCCTTTTTGGTAGATGAAACCAAGGAGCCGATAACCGCCCTTGCCGAACAATACCTGGCCATTCCCTGCTCTGTCATGAGCCCCAACCAGGGGAGGATGGATCTGCTTGAACAGATGATCCCGGACTTTTCCGTCAACGGGGTCGTGGATCTGACCTGGCAGGCCTGCCATACCTATAACGTGGAGGCCCATCAGGTTCAAAAACTTGTCAATGATCGGCACGGTCTCCCCTATCTGCATATTGAGACCGATTACTCTGAATCAGATACCGAGCAGCTCCGGGTAAGAATCGAAGCCTTTCTTGAGATGATTTAACAATCACTATATTGAAATACCATAATCCAATGGCCGTCATCCTACTGACGGCCATTGGCCCTAAACTGCAATTCAAAAAACAAAGGTCATGCCCTGTTCAAAATGCCTTCACCCGGCACCTTTTTAACTTCCCGTTAGCTTCCCTGATTTAAATCACCCATATATCCATCGAAATCGTGGGCGGCGACAATCGAAAACCTTGAATTTTCTTCATGCCCCATTCCAAAATATAAAATTTGAATCCATTATTGAAAAATATAACTTTATTGTACCATGGACTGTTTCTAAATGATTCATTGCAAGCACACCATACATGCCGCAATCAGAACGATAGCCCTTTTGATTCTTTTTAAATTTGCCATAATGGATCAACGCCTTGTATCAACTTTTGGTTCGTTGCCCGTACCGGTGGGGCCAGATTCCACCGGTACGGCAGGAATACATTTGCTTAATTGATCGGTATCTCGATTGAAACGGGCCAGGATATCCCCGGAATTTCAGAAGTCCCGTATTGGGCATCATCATCCAACTGAATTAATTTCTTCTTTGTAAAATACATATCAGCTACAATATTAGGTTGAACCCTAAATCTGAGCGTAACCAGACTGCCTGAACCGGTGACGCCGGGAGAACCTTTAAAAAGGCTCATACCGATGGCAAGCCGATTCTGATCGGTTTCATTCCCTTCTGAGTCGCTAATCACCCTGCTGGAGACAAGGCAAATAGTTCTTTCTCCATTCTGGTTAAGCAAGTTGCCTTCTTCATGGGAAACATACTCAAGGACGGTATTGTCATACTCCATGTTTATGGCGACACCAAAAACAAGACCGGCATCGATATCATTTGCATTAAACTGCATGGCCAAAAGGTCATCACTCTCATAGGTGTATGAAATGGTAACTGAATTTGGATCTGCATATGCATCGTTTGCCTGGATGTTATCTGTATTTTCGTTCTGACTGTTTTCAGCCATGACCGGAATACTGGAAAAAGAGAGTCCAACAATGACAATCAAGAGTACGAGCAACCGTTTTTTCATTCTATTCTCCTTGTATGCTGTTGAAAGCATTTTAGATACAAAACCCGGATCAGGTTTTGAAATATGAAATTAGATCATGAATCTATCCGTTGGACCGATAAATAGAATAAAATTTTCCTTTTTGTCAAGAAAAATAAAAATTATAGTTATTCCAATACTGCTTATGGACTGTTTCTAAATTATTCACTGCAAGACACCATACATACCGCAATCAGAACGGTAGCCTTGTAGATCCTTTCAAGTTTGTTATAACGGATCATTGGGTGGTCCAGAGTTACCGACATTGGATAGGGCTCAGGTTCCGGTACCATTGCTGCAGCCTGTTTTCCACTGGTCGGGGGAAGCGACGGAGATATCACCATAGGCATAGACGATTAATATTTTGAGGAAACTGATTATTTTCATAAATAAGGGGACCGATATTCTTCGGTCCCCTTATAATTTATAGTCCTGTCTAAATTCATCCCGCAAGAGAATCAGTTATTATCCTCGTAGGCTTTTTCAATGATCAAAGCCGGTTTCAGAAGCATTGTGATAACGAACATTCCAAGTCCCACAACCCCCAGGGTAATCATAATCTCCACATTGGAGGGGGCATAGTCAATAATCTCTCCCATTGGAGAAGGCACAAGACCTGGTACAATCAGGCCGATGCCTTTTTCAATCCATATTCCCACGATGAGCAGGATTAATGCAGGAAAAAGGAAAATCTGACGATCCTTAAAGGGATTAAAAGCCAGGATAAGGGTGCCTAATAAATTAATGGTGATGGCGGTCCAGATCCAGGGCACAAGGGAAGTATGGCCTTCTAGCCCGAAAAACAGATAAATGGCAGACTGGCTGTGATGGGTGGGGAAGTAAAACTCCTTGAAAATTTCAGAGAAAAGCATGAGCAGATTTATAACCGCTGCCACTACTATGATGATTCTCAACTTGTTGAAAATCTTGTTTTCAATCTTGTAGTCTGTGGCGGAATTTATCACATGGAGTACTAAGCTGATGATGGC
>PIVQ01000649.1 GCA_003354055.1 Desulfobacteraceae bacterium
TCGGTTCTGGATGCGGGAAAAAGAGCGGCTGAAATCGTGAACAACATGCTCACCTTTGCCAGAAAAAGCACCTCCGAATTTTCCAGAGAAGATATTCAGTCTCTCATGGACAAAACCCTTGAGATTGCCAGAAGCGACTATAACCTGAAAAAGAAATTCGACTTTAAAAACATCGCCATTCAAAAGGACTATGCCCCGGACCTGCCGTTAGCCGCCTGCAAGCCCGGAGAAATCCAGCAGGTTTTTTTCAATATCCTTTCCAATGGCGCCCAGGCCATGGCATCCATGTCATCCCACGGGGATCCGTCATTTTCGATTAGGATAAACGCTGAAGAGGACAACATCAGGATCGACATCAGGGATATAGGCCCCGGCATAGCCCCGGAGGTGGAGCAAAGGATCTTTGAACCGTTTTATACCACTAAACCGCCGGGTAAAGGCACTGGATTGGGTTTATATGTATCCCGAATGATCATTAAAAACAATCATCAGGGAAGCCTGACCGTTGATTCCACTCCTGAAAAGGGAACCTGTTTTACCATTTTGCTTCCCCTTGAGCAGCCAACCGAGAAAAGGTCCTAAGTGATTTAACATTTTTTTTAACACTGGTTCAGATCCATACGATCAAACTATCCCCCCAAGAAAATCTTGACCTGTTCTAAAATTTTTGTTAACCATATTCTCTTATTATGGTTAACAAAAAACAACTCACTAAAACAAAGGTCCTGAAGATACTCTTTCAGGCCAAAGGCAAGATCCTTTCCGGCGTAAGGATCTCAGAAGAAACCGGCATCTCCCGGGTGGCTGTCTGGAAACATATCAAGGCCCTGAAGGATTCGGCAATCTCCATAGACACCCATCCCAGGGGCTATGCCCTTGCAGCCCCTGAAGATCTGCTTGAACCCTTTTGCTTCAGAACGGATCTGCAGGACCGGATTTTTCATTTCCAGGAGGTGGAAACCACCATGGATACGGCCAAGAAACTTGCCGGAGAGGGGGCTCCCCACATGAGCTGCTGTGTGGCCGAGCACCAGACCCGTGGCCGGGGAAGGCTGAAACGGGAATGGGTTACCTCCAAAGGCGGTCTCTGGTTTACCTTGATTTTGAAGCCGGACCTGCCCCCACCCATGGTTTATGCGTACAATTTTGCAGCCTCCCTGAGTCTGTCCAGAACGCTCAACCGCCTCTTTGATCTGGACACAAAAGTAAAATGGCCCAATGACCTTCTCCTGAACGGTAAAAAACTCACAGGTCTGCTCTCCGAAATGGAAACCCAGGCAGATATGATCAAACATCTTCTGATCGGCATAGGCATCAATGTAAATAACGATCCGTCCAATGAGGCATTTGAGGCGATTTCCCTGAAAAACGCATTGGGCAGATCCGTTTCCAGACGGCATATTCTCACGGAGTTCCTGGATGATTTCGACACCCTGACACAGCACATGGACATCCCACATCTCATGGCCCAGTGGAAGACCCAGACATCCACCATCGGCACCCGGGTACGGGTGGAGACCCTGAATAATACTGTCACCGGCACCGCCCTTGATGTGGATGATACCGGTACTCTGATTGTTAAAACAGAAAACCAAGAGACCTGTAAAATCATTTACGGAGATTGTTTTCATACCTGATAAGGAAAAAATGATGACCAATA
This sequence comes from Desulfobacteraceae bacterium, assembly GCA_003354055.1. Next base: position 1,661 of record PIVQ01000649.1, read on the forward strand.
TAAAATCAACAGTTTACGCAGCTTTGTTTGTGGCCCTTATTGCCTGCGGCGCCTTTATTTCCATTCCCATGGTTCCTGTCCCGATAGTCCTGCAGAACATGTTTGTTCTCCTGGCAGGCCTTATTCTGGGACCTGTATGGGGACTTGCCTGCGTCGGGGTTTATTTGGCTATAGGACTGGCCGGCCTGCCTGTTTTTGCAGGCGGTACAGCCGGTATTGGAAAACTATTCGGCCCCACAGGGGGATATCTCTTAAGCTATCTGCCTGCCGTATTTATTACAGCTGCCGTGTCAAAGGGGCTTAAGAAGACTTGGACCGGAGATCTGATTGCCCTGCTCACAGGCTCACTCATCGTTTATGCGATCGGTGTACCCTGGCTGAAGGTCGTCACAGGCATGGCCTGGTCAAAGGCGATTGCTGTAGGCATGTATCCCTTTCTCATCGGAGACGGACTCAAGGTAGTTGCCGCAGCTTTTATTGCAAAGAAACTTAGACCCTTAATGCGATAAATGATGACACCAGCCTTTCTTGATATTGACAACCTATCCCACGCCTACCCGGACGGAGAAGGGGGGATATTTGACATTTCCTTTTCAATTGGCAAAGGGGAATTCATTATCCTGGCCGGAAGGAACGGTTCGGGTAAAACCACACTTATCCGCCACCTCAACGGACTTTTAAAACCGGACAAAGGCCGGATACGGCTCTACGGCAACGATATCTTCAAGAATATTATCCATACCAGACAGACCATAGGGATGGTCTTTCAGGATGCCGACACACAGATTGTGGGGGAAACCGTATTTGACGAGGTGGCCTTTGGCCCTGAAAACCTTGGCTGGTCAAGAGATACCATTGATAAAAAGGTTAGGCAAACACTTGAACGCCTTGACCTGACCCGGTTCAAGGACAGGCATCCGGCCACATTATCCGGCGGAGAAAAACGGCGGCTGACCATTGCCGGAATCCTGGTGATGGATCCTGCACTCATCATGTTTGACGAGCCCTTTGCCAACCTGGACTATCCGGCCACCCTGGATCTGATAAGACAGATCAGGACCATACACGGATCAGGTACAACCATCCTCATGGCCACCCACGACGTGGACATGGTCATCGAACACGCCGCCCGGCTGATAATCATGGCAGAGGGAAAAATTACAGCCCAGGGTCCGGCAACGGACTTGGCACCTAAGCTTAGGCGATTCGGTCTCAAACCCTGGTGCACCTGCCGAAAAGATCCGGAAACCAACTGATGGCGACACTAAATCTTTTTGAATTCAAACCGGGGCTTAGCCTGATCCACGCCCTGGATCCCAGATGTAAATTTTTCCTGATATGCCTGCTCAGCCTTGGATTTGTCTCTGCAGGCTGGCTATCCTGCATGGCCGGCGGCATCTTTATGTGGCTCAGCCTGCGTCTGATCCGAATAAAGTTTGTCGACGTTATCCGGCAGTTAAAATTCTTTCTTTTCTTTTTGGGGGTGATTGTTCTGATCAGAGGCGCCACCACACCCGGAACACCACTTGCTTCTCTGTTCGGCTATTCTATTACCGCGGAGGGCCTTTCCGGGGGGGGACTTGTGACCCTGCGGTTCTTTCTGGTCATGATACTGGGGCTTTTGTTCTCGGCCACCACCCGGCCGGCGGACCTAAAGGCAGCTGTCCAATGGTTTCTTGCCCCCATCCCTTTTGTACCTGAAAAACGAGTGGGCATCATGATAAGCCTGGCCCTGCGGTTCCTTCCCCTGATTTTTTCACAGGCCAGTGAAACCCATCAGGCCATCCAGGCCAGATGCGGCAACCGGCAGAAAAATCCAGTAAAGCGGGTCACCACCCTCGCCATGGCATTGCTGATAAAATCCTTTAAATCAGCCGATGGCCTTGCCCTGGCCATGGAGGCCAGATGCTATACCGATAATAGGACCGATCCAAAGCTTTGTCCCGGCGGCAAGGAACGCCATGCCATTGCAGTGGTTTGCGGCGTTTTCCTGGTCCTGGTCTTCCTTTAACCCACACTCACTATTCTCCGCAGATTATATTTTAGTCATCCTTTAATTTTGGGTTGATCCGCTCTATCTTTTGGGATAGAATTTAAACACGATAAATGCCCATTACTATTTGAAATATATCGTTTTAATAATACTACTTACCCCAAATAGGAGGAGACATGCCCAAATCAAACGATCCTTTAGCCGGACCGTCCATGTTTGACCTGAGGGGAAAGCAATCGGTCAGAGCAACCTTTAAACTGTCCCAGAAAGCCATTGACTCCATAGGTCTCGTGGCCATTCATATGGGGATTAAACAAAAATCCCTGTTTGATCATATTATAGAAGATTACACGGCACTGGACGAACTGGCCCGAACCATCCGGGTCCGGCAGTTTAAAAAAATTCCCAGAAAACAAAAAACCTTTGTACTGAGCCGGAAAACAATTGAAGCGTTGACGGCCATCTCCGAAACCTATAATATGCCCCGGGATGCGCTGGTGGAGTATTCTATCAAAAAACTGGAATCCGTTATCCAGTCCGAAAAACT
>PIVQ01001476.1 GCA_003354055.1 Desulfobacteraceae bacterium
ACAGGGAAAACCATTTCCCAATACACGGAAGAAAAATTATGGAAACCTTTGGGGATGGAATATTCAGCCTTTTGGATTTTAGATAGCCAGGAGGCAAAATTTGAAAAAACAGACGGTGGCTTTAATGCTCGTTCCATTGATTATGCAAAATTGGGTCAGTTAGTACTCAATCAAGGTCAGTGGCATGGCAAGCAAATCATATCAAAAAAATGGATAAAAGAGTCAACATCACCTGATTTTTCAAAAAAACATCTATTGAATTTATATAATAGAAAGGGACGTTATTACAAATACCTTTGGTGGGGAGTGGTTACAAAAACAGGCTATGCTCCCATTGCGGATGGAAAATATGGACAATTTATTTTTGTACATCCTGAGCTTGATATAGTGATTGTACGAAATGGCAGAGGAATGGGAAGTCTATCTCACCAACAATGGTATGGACTACTTATGGAAATCGCAAGCCAAACCAAAACGATCAACTAATGAAATAGTGGTCAAGTTTTGGGGAACAGTTTCCTTAATTCCAAAAAAGGAAAATGAACCGGATTTCACCGGTTATTTTCATGTTGATGCAATATGAAACTATCAATTATAATTTTCCAATTGATTCCGGCACATTAAAAAACGTATCAGCTCCGAATCGCGTTTCGGGACTTAATTCAGATTAAAAAAGTTTAGATATCCGGGTTGATTTTTAGTTCTTCTTCCCGACATCCAGCATGAAACCGATCTGCTTGTCCTTTTGTTCCCACAATTGGTTGACCCAGATCTGGAACCGCTTCCTGAACTCCGGATCATTGTCGTAATCGCCGAGTATCTCAGGAGTGACTGCCATTTTCTCAATAAACATATTTATATGGGGGACCCTTCCACATAGAAAATCCCAGAAATCCGGAACGCCACCGAGATAGGCAATGGTGACATTAACGATACTGTCAAAATAATCTCCCATAACACTTAATACAAAGGCGATGCCCCCGGCTTTGGGTTTCAGCAGATGATCATACGGGGAGCCCTGTTTTACG
>PIVQ01000650.1 GCA_003354055.1 Desulfobacteraceae bacterium
TCAATATGGATAGGTATGCCCAAAAAGCGAGAGCGGCGAGAACCGCTCGATCAGCGAGAGCAGCAGGTGGAGAACCTTCGGTTGGCCTTTTTTTATAGTAAGTGCTGCCGGGTAAAAAAAATGGCGCGCGAAGCGCCACAATAACTGTTCTCGCGGCTCTCGCTGTTCCAGCGGTTCTCGTTATTTTACCTAAACATCCAAATTGAGAATTGCTGGTATGGAATTGCCCCTATTCTCCGGCCGACTCTGTATCCAGGGGCAGGCAAATGACAAATGTGGTACCCTCGCAGGGTTGGGACAGGACTTCCAGGGAGCCGCCATGCCCCTGCCGGATTATAAAGTAGGAGACGGATAGACCTAAACCAGTCCCCACCCCTGATTCTTTGGTGGTAAAAAAGGGTTCAAAGATCCGTTTCCTGACATCCCTGTCCATCCCAGGCCCGTTGTCGCGGATCTCAACACAGGCGTTCCGGTTCTTCCGGCGGATGGTCAGCATAAATTCCGGTTCAGCCACTCCGGCCTCGTGCATGGCCTCACTACCATTTTTCAATATGTTGAAAAAAACCTGCTCAATCTTTGAGGCCTCGCAGGGCACCATGGGAAACCCGGCATCATAGTCTTTGCGAATGGCAATTTTTCTAAAGTCATAATTTTTCTTTAAATCATAATCCTGGGATGCCAATTTCACGGCCTTGTCCAGTAAATCTCCCAGATCACAGGGAAGCTGCTTTGACTCGCTTTTTCTGCTAAAGGAGAGCATGTTGTCTATAATGGTATTCACCCGGACACCTGCCTCATAAAATTGATCCAGGAGGCTGTCTACTTTCCGGCGCAACAGATAGCCATTAAGGGCTTTAAATGTCAGGCCGCTGTCCTGAGCTGCCTTGATGTTGGCAGGCAGTTCCTTGAACAACCGGTTCTGAACCACCTGAGCGTTCTGGATAATGGCGCTCAACGGGTTCTTGATTTCATGGGCCATTCCGGCTGCCAGGCCGCCCAGGGACATCATTTTCTCGTTCTGAATCATGATTTCCTGGGTTCGCTTCCATTCGGTAATGTCCCTGATATTGTATACAACACCGGCAACCTCTTCTTTTGAATTCCGAAAAGAAGCAGCAGAGATACTGACATCCAGTATCTGCCCGTCCTTGTTATAACGACGGGAGTGAAACTCAGACAGATGTCCGTCTTTAAGTGCCTTATGGAAAGCCTCTTCAGACCTTAGGACCTCGTCTTCCACAACATAGTCCGGCTGTTTTCCACCCAGATCGTTCCATTCCAAGCCGAACACCCGGGTAAATGCAGGGTTGATATACAGGGGCTTTCGTTCCAGATCATATACGATGATGGGATCCGGAACAGCCGCCATCACAGACCGGTAATCCTCCTCACGGCGCTGCAGTGCCTCATTGGTCAGAACCAACTCCCCGGTTCTGATTTTCACCTGTGCCTCCAGATCGTCCTGAAGCACTTTCATGGTCAAATGAAGCTTTATCCTGGCCAATAATTCCTCCGAATCAATGGGCTTGGTCACATAATCCACAGCACCGGCCTTGAATCCCCGAACCTTATCCGTGGTTTCGGACAGGGCGCTTAGAAAAATAATGGGAACAGAGGTCATATCAGGGTCTTTTTTCATCTGCCGACAGGTCTCCATTCCGTCCATTTCCGGCATGATGATGTCCAGAAGCACCAGGTCCGGCATGCTCTTCCGGGCAATGTCCAACGCCTGGCGTCCGTTCTGTGCCACACTGACCAAAAAGCCCTTTTCCCTAAGCAGCTGCCCGATGACCTGGATATTTTTCAGGGCATCGTCCACAACCAGTATCCTGATATCATCGTTCTTATAGGCCTGCATTCAGCTTAAACATCTCCTTTAGGGGTCTGGTACTCTTTTACCGCATCGTCAAAGTCTGACAAAAGGGTTTCAATGCCGTCCATTTCAAACCGGTCAGTCAGACCCTTGAGTTCTCCGGCCCAGTCAGTCAAGGCGAGACAATCGTTTTCCTCACCCAGCTTACGGATTTTCAGTGCAAAGGCATCTATTCTGTCAATGGCCATGAGCGCTGACAGTTCCCCGCCCTGGCCTCCCCTTTTAACCAGCATTCCTCTGACCCGGGCACAATTGTCCATGGCAGACCTTAACATATCCCGGGGCAGGATCGAATCAACGGCCACATCCGCAGGGCCGTCTTCACCTTCCAGCACCGTATAAGAGAGGTATTTCACCATTTCTCCCGCGAGGTCTGTCCGGGAAACCGGTTTTCGAATATACCCGTCACAGATTAGCCGAATCTTCTCCTCATCTGTTTTCATAGCCGAGGCAGTAATGGCAATGATAGGGATGGCCCGGGTTTTTTCATCCGCCCTGAGGCGCTTTGAGGCCTCGTATCCGTCCATCACCGGCATTCTCATATCCAAAAGAATTATATCCGGTACAAAGGCGATTGCCTTTTCCAGCGCCTCCTCACCGTTCGAAGCTTCAATGATCTGGAAATCATTTTCGGCAAGCTGGTGCTTTATCAGCTCCCGGTTGCACGTAAGATCGTCCACGACCAGAATCATTGCCTTATCAAAACAGATACGCCCGGGATCGATCTGTTTCATTTTCCCTGCGCCACCTACCGGGGCTGCCAACTCAACCTTTGGAAAGACAAGATCAAAAAGGGTACCTTTGCCCGGTGAAGAGGTAACCTTAATTTTGCCATTCATCATCATGGTCAGGCGACGAGTGATGGCCAGCCCCAGGCCGCTGCCCCCGAATTGAGCATCCCGGGCATCATTAAGCTGTTCAAAGGCATCAAAAATACGGGTCGTATCGGCCTGGGTCATCCCTATCCCCGTATCTGACACTGACAGGGTAATATCAACCTTTCCGTTGTCTTCCCCATAAGATTTTTCCCAGGTGCCCTTAATATGTATACCGCCTTCCTGGGTAAACTTTACTGAATTTGATACCAGATTGACCAGAATCTGACGCAGCCTTGCATCATCCAGAAGGACATGGGCCGGAAAATCCTCCGGCAAGTGACAGATCAACTCTATGCCCTTGTCCTGAACTTTCTTGGTAAACAATGCCCTTATCTCCTCAAACATCTCAGTCATGCTGACCGGCGAATAGGACAGCTCAAGTTTGCCGGCCTCCACTTTTGACAGATCCAGGATATCGTTAATCAGCCGCAGAAGACTTTTCCCGGATCCGTAAATGGACTGGATATAAAAGGAGAGCCTCGGGTCTTTGACCTTGTCGTTCAAAATCTCTGTAAACCCGAGAACCGCGTTCATGGGAGTCCGGATTTCATGGGACATGTTGGCCAGGAATTCGCTTTTGGCCTGGTTGGCGATGTCTGCCTTGTCCTTGGCAACTTTTAACTCCTGGTTAGTGGCTTCCAGCTCTGAGGTCCGGTCGGCCACCCGCCGCTCCAGATGCCCTCTTGCATCTTCCAGGGCATCCACCAGATTCTGTTTTTCCTTCATGGATTGGTTAACCGACTGGATCATGTTATTGAGTATCCTGCCAAGGGCCTTGGTTTCAATCGTCCCGGTTTCAGGCATCTTTGCCGTTGCAATGCCCCGGCTTCCAATCTCTTTAACCGATACCATCAATTTCTCCAAAGGTTTGGTCAGACTCTTTGCCAAAAGGGCGGACAACAGCACAGACACCCCTAAAAAGGCCAGGGCCAAAAGGTTGATCTTTCTTCCCAGTCCCTTGGCGTCAGCCTCAATCTCATCCACGTACATGGAACTTGCAATATACCAGTCCAGGGGTTTGAAATACCTGATATAAGCCCTTTTCAAAAACCGATATTCCCCTTTATGATCCGGGGGTTTATCCCAGATATATTCATAGGGTTTATCCGGTGTCTGTGCGGCAGCCATAAGGTCGTCCATGATATGGTTACCCGTGGCCGGATTAACGAGCCCTGTGTCATGAATCCCTTTCAACACAGGATGTACGATTATTTCTTTTTTACCGCTGAATATAAGAGTATACCCACTGTGAAAAATCTTCATGCGGGAGAAGGACTGTCGCAGCTCTACAACAATGGCATCCATCCGCTTTTTTGTATCAGCCTCAATATCCTCAATATACACCCCGGTACCCACAACCCAGTCCCAGGGTTTAAAAAGGGCCACGTAGGATTTCTTGTGCTGGTCTTCGGTTAATCCGTCTTTTGTCGGTTTGGGCCA
>PIVQ01000072.1 GCA_003354055.1 Desulfobacteraceae bacterium
CTTCTTTTTTACCAATTGGCTGCCAAGAGGGACCCGGATGCAGTATACCAAATCAAGCTATGTCTGTCTGACAGGTTTCTGGTTGCAAAACCTGGCTCTCCCAAAAAGAAACGTCCCTTACTGGACAAATTATAGGATATCCCATGACTGACGCATCAATTTTGATTGTCACCGAGAACAAGGCGGAAGCAAACACTCTAAAGGTTGTCCTGACCAAACTGGGGTATGACGCCCCGATGACAGCACACGGAGGCGGCAATGCCTGGGCCCAGCTTAAATCATCAAAAGTCGATTGTGTGATTGCCTCATATGATATGGAAGAGATGTCAGGACTTGCCCTGTTAAAAATTCTTCGGCGTGAAGACCAGGTGGGAGACACCCCGTTTTTCCTTGCCCACGATGCCTTTACAAAAATAAAAGTTATTAAGGCTGGAGAGGCCGGGGTCAATGGGTTATTTGTCATTCCCTATGACCCGAAGGGAATGCAAAACAAGCTGAGGATGGCCATAGAGCGGACCAAAGACCCGGTCATTGAAGAGACAGAACAAAGCATTGACGAGGGGTTGGAACTCATTGAGAAAAAAGAGTACTCCAAAGCCCTGGAAGTGTTTGAGAAACTGGTGAACCAAAAGGAAAATCCGGAATATTACTTTAATATCGGATATATTAAAACCGCCCAAAACCTTCACTCAGAAGCCATAGAGGCATTTTCAAAAGCCACACAGCTTGACCGCCTCTTCGTCAAGGCCTATGAAGCCATGGCAAGGGCCTATAAGGCCATGGGAGACCTTGAAAGGGCAGAGGAATATATGCAGACCGCTGCTGAAATTTACATGGACACGGACAAACTCGGCTCTGCCGAAGGCCTGCTCAACGAGCTTCTCGAAGCCGGATCCAACTCTCTGAACGTATTCAACACTTTAGGGGTGCTCCACCGGAAAAAGGGCAACATGGAGCAGGCCCTGCGCCAATATAAAAAAGCCCTTAAGGTCCATCCGGATGAGCCATATATTTATTACAATATAGGAAGACTCTACCTGGACGTCAAAGACACCACAAATGCCCAAACCTATTTCCAGGCCGCCCTGGACAAGGACCATGAGTTCGACGAGGCCAAGCAGGTGCTTAAAGCCATTGATCTGGGCCTGATTTAGTTTTTCCCCTCTGTCGGGGTAACCATTCAACCCCAACTGGATGCCCGCCGGATGCCGGCAGATTAAAGCCAAATGGAATGAAGATCCTCCAGGGTATCCTTGGTGCACTGTACCACGGTAGCCAACCTGAAATACCTAAGGGCCATACCAAGATAACGGGTCAGGAGATTCAGATACGCCAGATCCTGATCACTGACCTGCCAGGGCTCTTCATTATATACCCTCAGTGCCCCGATAATCTTCCCCTTTAAATTAACCGGCAGAGAGACAATGGATCTAATCCCTTCCTGTTCGGCCTTTTCAGGGTATTGGAGCAGGGTGCTTTTCCGGGTATCCTCAATGATCACCGATTCCAAGTTCGGTGCCAATTTGATGCTCTGATCCGTTAAAATCGGTCCCTTATTTAGATAATCAAGACTCAGGCCTTCCGTGGCCAGAATTTCCAGGGCCTCACTTTTGGGATTGACCACAAAGATACTGGCCCCTTTCACACCCAGAGTAGATACCAGCAATTGGGTGAACTGAGTCCCCATAGTTGTGGGATTATTAGCATCAAACACCGTATCAACAATCAATTTAAAATGCACTAAATCAAATTTATGATCCTGTGACATGGTTCTCCTCCTTCCGGATTTTAATTCACGATATGGACACCAATGCCCCCTTCGATATACCGGACGACTCGTTTTGAAATACTTCTGGAAAAAAAATTCACAATATTGCCCGGATTCCGGCTCAGCACCACCACATCGAACTTCCCGTCTTTCCAAACCTGAATAATATCCGTTGCGATATCCACGCGCACCGGTCTAAAAATGCAATGGACATGGTGACCTGCGATGCCGTGATTCATGAGCTGATGCCTGACCTCTTCCAGGGTATTTTTCCGGTCATCCTGCTGCAAAAGAAGGAAGGAGGCATTATGGATCACCTTTTTCATAATCGGGCTATCACCGGTATCCATTTGAGGAACAGGAGTATAGGCATGAAACAGGGTAATTTCCACCTCCTTGCGTTCCGAATACCTGTGTCCCACAAAATCAATAGACTTTTGATCGTTGGGCGTAAAATTGTAAGGAATTAAGATTTTAACTGACATCCTGACCTCCTTTCATAAAGGGTAATGGAAAAGTTGGTCGCGGGAAAAGCAAAATACAAAAAAGTCAAACTCAGAGGTGCGGGATTGAATACATCCAGAGCAGATTTAAAAACGAAACCATGAAATCAAGGTGGATTTTCCAAAGGTTATAACTGCTATACTTATACCAGATAACCGATTTTATGACAATTAAATTGACAACAAATCCGGCCATCTGTAGACTGAACCTAAGATCATCGCTGATATGAAACCACAATTGATGTGATTATTTTTCTCCCCCCTTTTTCTCATAGTTTTCTGCTGGTCCTACTTTTTTTCCATGGTTTAACTTTTATAAAAAAGGAGGCAACATGGCAGTTTCCATTATTATCAAACGCACTGTAAAAGACAGTGAGACCGCAGCCAAGCTGGCACCCTTTATCGTACAGCTCCGGTCCAAAGCATCGGCCCAAACCGGATTCCTGACCGGCCAGACCTTCAGTTGCCTGGACTGTGAAGGAGAATACATGGTCATCAGCACCTGGAACACTCTGGAAGACTGGAACCGCTGGATGAACAATGAAGAACGCCTGAGTATCCAGCGCCAGGTGGACGAACTTCTGGGAGAAAAAACCATATACCGGTATTATGAGCCTGTAGTGGGCGGAATCTCTCCACGATTTCAGGAAGATTGACCCTAACTCCGGGAACGGCAATGCCCGGGGCGATCTATGATAGCAACAATGCCCCGGGCAATGCATCTAATTATCGGAGGTACCCCACAGACAAAATCTGCGGATTGACAAAAATTCAGTTCTCCTGTTAGAGTTGTGAAATTTAGCCCCGAATCAAACTCACAACCTTGAGGAGATACGACCATGAAACCAGCCAGATCCATCCTCTCCGTACCCGGGCACAAAGCATCCATGCATGAAAAGGCAAGTAAATCAAAGGCAGACGTGGTCATGCTGGACCTTGAAGATTCCGTCCCTCCTGATAAAAAAGCCAATGCCAGACAGGTTGTCATAGAATCCCTGACCAGCCTGAACTGGCGGGGAAAAACCCTGGCCGTCCGGATCAACAGTCCGGATACCCCTTTTGGATTCAGAGACGCCGTTGAGGTGGCCGGGGCAGCAGGCGATCATTTTGATGTCATGGTACTGCCCAAGGTGAACTCTGCCGGTGACATTCACTTTCTGGACCGGCTTCTTTTCGGTGTTGAAATGGAAGCAGGCAGGGACCGGCCCATGGGAATCGAAGCTGCCATTGAAACTGCCCAGGGACTGGACCAAGTCTCTACCATTGCCGGTGCCAGCCAAAGGCTTTGCTCCCTCTCCTTTGGAGTGGCGGATTATACCGCATCCATAGGCGCAGGGCTGGCCTCAATATCCGGCCACGGAGAAAATGAGGAGGCAATATACCCTGGCCACCGCTGGCATTTCCCCTTAAGCCGGATGATCATGGCAGCCAAAGCCAACGGACTATTTGCCCTTGATGCCCCATACGGCAATTTCAAAGATACCAAAGGCCTGAAGCAATCCGCCACCATGGCTAAGGCACTGGGCTGCAGCGGCAAATGGGCCATCCATCCTGATCAAATTGAAATCATAAATCAGGTCTTCTCACCTGCACTTGAAGAGATTGCCCGAGCAGAAAAAATTCTGGGTGCTGTAAAAAAGACCGGACCAGACCGGGGCGCCATTGCACTTGAAGGAAAAATGGTGGACCAGGCCACCATCCGCCTGGCCAAAGACCTTTGGGAACAGGCAGTTCACCTGGGATTGACTGAAGGCCACCTCTAAAGTTATTTAGCGCCGCATCCGTCGCCTGAACCGTTTTCATCTTCATCAGATGGAAGTCCAAGATGGGTTCTGACCTGGCAGATATCATTGCCTTCAACCACCCAGGATCCGTCCGAAGCCACGACCAGGGGTACAAAGGAGATGCCTCCGGACCGCAGCAAGTCTTCCGTCTTTCCGATGAGTTCATCAGCCTTTTCACAGGCGGTCACAGCACCTGATAACTCCATTTCTTTATATGCCTCATAGGAATAGTCGCCGCAAAGCGCCTGGAGAGCCATATCACGGCTTTTGGGCCCAAGCACCGGATAGATGATCATTTTGAGTGAAAGTTTTGCTTCAAATGCAACCTCTTCAAGCTTTGGCGACAGCTCCTTGCAATGGGAACAATTGGGATCTGTAATCACATAGAGGAAATCCTTTGGCTGTCCGGGTTGAAATGACATGGACACCAGAGGGGCCAGTGCATCAATATTTGTCTTAAAAAACACCTTGCGCTTTTCAACGGCCAAGGCCTCTTTTTCTTCTTCATTGTTCCGTTCTATTTCAGCCACATCGGAAAGGCTGTCCATGGTCTGTTTGGTGACGGGTATTCTCTGTTTAAACAATCTGCCTGCCACAAGAGAGTCCTTGCCTGCATATACCGATGCCAGATTGCCGTCAATGGCAAGCACCACCTCGCAGAAATCCCCCTGATCCTGTTTTAAAACGATTTTCGAACCCGGGGAAAGGGGAACCTGGGAAGAAATCCACTCCAACGTTACATGGCTGCAGACATCTCCGGCCAGAACCTGTGCTGTCATGAAAAAAATTAAAAATATCCCGGTGGTGAATGCAAAACGTATTCTCATGGTGTTTTTCCTTTTATTAAGCTCAAAATCCGCCAAAAACAAGATGCCCTTGTGTCCTATCATACCCCCGGGGGCACAGACAAGAAATAAACCTTAAACAAATTTGGAATGTAAAATTTACCTGCCCCCCTTGATTTAAGGTATGGATTCAGAGTAAAAATAAATGCATTACTATTCAGGACCTTAAAGAGGAAGGGCTGCATGGCAGAAGAGAGCAACGAGAAACTATTTGAAATTTTACTGGATGCCGCCAAAAAGGTTTCCATGGGTGCCTATGACCAAACCGACAGCCTCATGGAACTGACAAATCATAACAAATACCCGGCCATGGTATCTGAACTTGCTGAGGCCTTCGGCATGATGATCGTCCAAGTGGAATCCCGCGAGTTCAACCTGGAAGGGTTGTTAAGCCAGCTTACGGCCAAAAACAAAAGACTTGAAGAGACCCTCCAGCGCGTTCAGCTTCTGGAAAGTGTCCGGGGTCACCTGAGCAAATTTGTACCTAAATCTGTTCAGGATATTATTGAGGACAATCCTGAAAACCCTGACCTGAACAAACATGAAAAAGACATTTCCGTATTGTTTCTGGATATTGCCGGATACACCAAGATGAGCGAAACCACGTCCAGAGACAAGATGAATCATCTCATTGAAACCTACTTTTCCGAATTTCTGAATATCATTGTTGAGAACAAGGGGGATATCAATGAAACCGCCGGAGACGGGTTGATGATTCTTTTCCAGGACGACGATCCCAAAACCCATGCCGTGAATGCCGTATCCGCAGCCGTGGCCATCCTGAAACGGACAGATCTTATCAATGCCGCTCAAAAAGCCAGCGGCACACCTGTAATGGTCAATATGGGTATTAACTCGGGGATTGCAGATGTGGGCTCTACCCGTTTCAGCGGAATTGCCGGAGACCGGTGGACCTTTACGGCGTCCGGACCTGTGACCAATATTGCCGCCAGGGTATGCGGTATTGCAAGCCAGGGAAGTATCCTGGTGACCCAGCCCACAGCAGATCTTCTGGATGACCGATTTCGGTTGGGGGATCCCCGGCCCCATGAGCTAAAAAATGTCAGCGCCCCGATTATTGTCCTGCAGATAAAGGCCTGAACAAATCATTCGGTTAAACCGGGATCAGGTTTTTTCAGCGAGTCAATGGATCAGCGAGTCCTCAGATCAACGAATCAGGCTTTGGGAAGATCTTCCAGAGAGTCGTAACAGGGCATGATGGACGGAAATCCGGAAATTTCTATCACTTCTTTGATATTGTCTTTAAGTCCTGCCAGGCTGAACGCCCCTTTTGCAACTTTAAGTTTTTTGGCTGACACCAGAAACACCCGGAGTCCTGCGCTGGAAACATATTCAAGCGTGCTTAAATCTACGGCTACGCTGGTCTGGCCCCCGTCTATAAGCTCAGTTAAAAAACCTTCCAGTTCCGGTGCGGTTACCGCATCCAGTCGTCCGGTTAACCTGACCACACAATGCCCTGCCATCATTTCTTTGGCAATATCCATATTTTCTCCATAAAGTATCAAATCAAGGTGCCTGTGCCCTGCCCTGGCAGCCAGGACACAAAAGCACACCCTTTTCTATTCGATATCCTAAGACGTGTCAATTGGAAAAGCGAATGCTTCAACGATGCTTCAACGATGCTTCAACGATACTTCACAGGCCTTATTGAACCGGCACATAAAATACGAGCCGGTTTTCCTCACCCTTAAAGGTTGCCTGAAGGAAAATCCCGTCAAGATAAAACCCGTCTATTTTCTGGAAAGTTTTAAGGAATGCCATTTCCTGGGCCATCTGATCTTCAGGACCGGCCATCATGGTCGCACCCAGTGGCGTCACTTCTATCTTACCCTTAGCATCAATCTTCAATGAACCGAAAAACCGGTTCACCGAAGCAAATCCGGCAAGTTTCCCACTGATTTCAAACTGGACAAAGGGCGGTTCTTGGGTCAGCTCCATTGTCACGCCGTCCGTGGTCATTTCCTTTACAATCCACTGTACTCCGCATATTTTTTCCAGATTATCCGCAGTGATCCGGATTTTGGTATCTTTTTTCCCCGTATCAGGAGCAGAGCATCCCGCACCAATTCCCAGGATAAGTACGAGAAAGAAAACAAGATAAATTCCTTGGGTCTTTTTTATCAGATTCAAAACAACCTCCTTTCAGGATCAGGTCAGGGAAATGTCCACATGAAGCTCGGAGCCCAAATCATCCAGACTCTGCTCCAGTTCTTCAAGGGTAAGGGTTTCGGGGACGGAGGCAGTTATTTCCATGGCGTAGAGGGCAGTGCCGCTGCCGGGTGAATATTTTTTCTCAGATGTCAGGGTTTCAATATTGATGTTCTTTTGGCCCAATAGCCTGCTGACCTTGTAGACGATTCCGGCCTGATCTATGCCTTCCACTGAAACGGTTTTAAGATTGCCCTTGGGTTTATCCCGGAGGTGGTGGTATTCGAGGGGACGGATAAAGGCGGACAGTCCTTTTTCTCTTTCCATACGGCGGCAGTCTTTGGACAATCTGTCCTGAAGATCCTCGCCCTGGCCTGCAAGCAACAGGATCAGGGTGAATTCATCTGCCAGACGCCCCATATTTGAGTCTTCCAGGTTGCAATGATTTTCAAAAATCATTTCTGAAATATCAGCGACAATACCGGGCCGATCCTTGCCAAATGCGGTCATGATAAATTTTTGTTCCACTCTATTCTCCAATTCATTTTTGGTGTTAAACTGGCGGAAACTGCTTTGGATTATAAGATCATAGCATCGGGAAAAAAGCAACCGCTTGAGTTCATCGCTTGACGCCATCAAAAGGGTTGGGCTATAATCCTTAGTGTTCAGTTGACCTCTAATACGTTTGCACTCTCTACACCTCAACACAAATCCCGCAGGAACCTGACAGCTTTAATTCCTGCATTAAACACAGGCAAACAGCACATGATTCTGATTCTAGGAGAAATCCTGTTCGACCTGTTCCCGTCCTATAAACGGATCGGTGGGGCTCCCTTTAATTTCGCATTTCACCTGAAGCACTTAGGGTTTGATGTGCGATTTATATCCAGAGTGGGTAATGACGATCTTGGCAACGAGATCCTTGCCTTTCTCAACTCCCATGGATTTGACACCGGAGACATTCAGACAGACCCTGTCTACGCCACAGGAACGGTGGACGTATCAATGGCCAAAGACGAGTTCGGCGGGTCCGACGAGTCCGGCGGGTCCCATTCCTTTTCCATTGTCAAGAATACCGCCTATGACCATATCTGCTTTGATAAGAGCCTCCGGGACCTTTGCGCCTCAGATCCGGAACTTGTCTATTTCGGCACCCTGATCCAAAGGACTCCCAACGGCAGGGATCTGATCCGCGAATGTCTGACCTCTGCAGGATCCGCACCCTGTAAATTCTGCGATATCAACCTCCGGCCGGACTGTTATACTTCTCAGGTGGTGGATGACGCCATCGTCGCCGCAGACATTCTCAAGCTCAGTAATGATGAACTGAATGTCCTGGCCCCGGACCGGACAGCCTCCCTTGAAAAAAGAGCCGCCGACCTGATCACGGAGACCGGGCCGGATCTGGTCATTCTGACCCGCGGAGAACACGGCAGTATCTGGGTGACCCGTCAAAAAGAGCTTACACACCCTGTTCCCGATAAAACCGACATTACAATC
Organism: Desulfobacteraceae bacterium; assembly: GCA_003354055.1. The sequence goes on from PIVQ01000072.1 coordinate 8,570, forward strand.
GCAGACACTGTAGGTGCAGGTGATGCCTATGCAGCCATGTCGGCGGCAGGCCGGTTGGTCGGACTTGAGGATAAAAAAACAATGGCACTTGCCCAGGATTTTGCAAGCAGGATCTGCGGCATCAAGGGGGCACTTCCCCCAAATCCATCATTTTACACACAATTTTTATCAAGGCTTTCCCATGAAAGAGAATAAGCTTTATATTCAGATGTTCAGCATCCACGGTCTGTTACGAGGACATAACTTAGAACTTGGCCATGATGCAGATACCGGCGGGCAGATTAAATATGTGGTGGAACTTTGCAACTCCCTTTCCCGCCATCCAGGGGTAGGCCGTGTGGATCTGTTTACCCGCCTCATCAATGACAAATCATGCTCATCCGATTACAGCCAGGCCATTGAACCGATCAATGACCGATTCAGAATCGTCAGAATCCAGTGCGGGGGCAGAAAATACATCAGAAAAGAGCTGCTCTGGCCCCACCTGGATGAATTTGTGGACAAAACCATTAAGTTCATTCAAAAGGAAAAACAGGTGCCCCACATTGTCCACGGCCATTATCCCGATGCCGGATATGTGGCCATGGAACTGGCCCAGTTTTTCGGTGCCCCCTTTTTATACACCGGTCATTCTCTGGGCCGGTCAAAAAAGGCCAGACTTCTGGACGAAGGCATGGATAGTCGCGAAATCAACAAAAAGCTGAAAATCGACAAACGGATTGAAGCAGAAGAGACCATCCTAAAATTCACCGACCTTATCGTTACCTCCACGACCCAGGAAATCGAAGGCCAATACGGATTATACAGGAACCGCACCCTGTCTTCCTATCGGGTAATTCCGCCGGGAATAGGCCTTGATAAATTCTACCCCCATACCCATGATACCTTTGAGTCCCTGGAAAAAAAGGAAGAGGCCCTCTTTGCCAGATCATCCCTGAAACAGGAACTGAACCGGTTCTTCCAGTTCCCGGAAAAACCCATGATCCTGGTGCTCTGCCGCCCGGACAAACGAAAAAACATAGAAGGACTGGTTAGGGCTTTCGGCAAAGACAATGAGCTTCAGGCCATGGCAAACCTGGCGGTTTTCGCCGGTATCCGAAAAGACATTTCGAAAATGGAAGACAATGAGCGCAACGTACTAACCCGGATGCTGCTTCTCATGGACAAGTATAACCTTTACGGCAAAATGGCCATTCCCAAAAAACATGATTTTGAACATGAGGTGCCTGAACTCTACCGCATTGCCGCCTCAAAAAACGGGGTATTTGTAAACCCGGCACTGACAGAACCGTTTGGCCTGACCCTGCTGGAATCCCTGGCGTGCGGCCTGCCCATTGTGGCCACCCGGGATGGCGGTCCCAAGGATATCATGGCCAACTGCGAAGGGGGCATCCTTGTAGACCCCAAGGACGACCGCGCCATTGCCGGCGCCATTAAAAAGATCATTGTGGACCGGGAGCTGTGGAATACCTATTCCAAAAACGGGATCATCAATACCCGTAAGCACTATACCTGGGAAAGCCATACCACAACGTACATGGACGCGGTAACCACCCTAAACCAGGAAAGTGAAGCGTCCTCCCTCACGGTCCGGACTCCTAAGCACAGCATCGGACACCGGCTCTCCAGTCTGGACTACATGGTGATAACAGACATTGATAATACCCTTTTAGGCGGAGATCCCGCCGACGTGGCAACCCTTATTGAACTCTTACAGGAACACCGCGACCGCATCGGGTTCGGTGTGGCCACGGGCAGGGGACTTGCTTCGGCTGTTGAGGTTCTCAAAGAGAATAACATCCCGGATCCGGATATCATCATTTCCGGTGTTGGAAGCCGGATCAACTACGGCAGCAACCTTCACCATGACAAAGGATGGGAGACCCATATTTCAAAGGACTGGAAGCCCGACCTCATGGCACTTCGCCTTGAAGACATCGACTTTATCACCAATCAGGGAATGGAATACCAGACCCCACATAAACTCTCTTATTATATGGAGCCTAAGAAAGACCGGATCCCCAGGATTCACCATGTACTGACGAAAAACAGATTTTTATATACCCTGATTTACTCCCATGAACGTTATTTGGATATCCTGCCCTACCGGGCCTCCAAGGGAAAGGCGATCAGATACCTGAGCTACAAATGGGAGATACCCCTGCGCCAATTTCTGGTCTGCGGGGATTCAGGCAATGACGAAGAAATGATAAAAGGCGAACCCTGTGCCGTTGTGGTGGGCAATTACAGTCCTGAACTCTCCCACCTGAAATCGGCCAGAAAGATATATTTTTCCAAAGCCTCTTATGCCGGCGGGATTCTGGAGGGGCTGTCCCACTATAACTTTTTTGAAACCGCGCAGAGGTAATTATGGCATTAAAAAACAAAATCCAATTGATCACCTACCCGGATTCCCTGGGCACAAACCTGCCGGAACTCCACTATGTCTTAAGAAAATTCTTTTCCAAGGCAGTCCACGGGGTTCATATTCTGCCCTTTTATCCCTCCTCCTCCGACCGTGGGTTTGCCCCTAAAACCTATGATGAAGTGGATCCCGCCTTCGGCACCTGGGACGATGTGGAAAAAATCGGCCATGACTTTGACCTGGTCATCGACTTTATGGTCAACCATATTTCCCGGCAGTCGACATTTTTCCAGGACTATTTGGAAAAAGGCCCCTTAAGCGAATATGCAGACATGTTTCTATCCTTTGACAAGCTGGTGCCCGGCGGATTTATACCTGATGAAGACCTGGCAAAAGTATATACGAGAAAACCCCGTCCCCCTTATCAGCAATTGGAACGGCCCAACGGTACCCTGGAAAAAATATGGTGCACCTTTGACTATGAACAGATTGACCTGGATTATGATTCCCCCAAAACCCGGGAGGTTATGAGGAAATTTCTCATCCGCCTGGCCCGGAACAAGCCCAAGATGCTCCGGCTGGATGCCATTGCTTACACCACCATGGAACTAGGTACCAACTGCTTTTTTGTGGAACCCAAAATCTGGGACTACCTGGAGTGGTTTGACGACTATGCCTCGGCCTTTGACACTGAGATTCTGCCTGAGATTCACGAACATTATTCCTATCAGCTCAAACTGGCGGAAAAGGGATATTGGTGTTATGACTTTGCCCTGCCCATGCTGGTCCTTCACTGTTTATATACCAATACCACGCGCAGGCTTAAATCCTGGCTTAGAAAATGTCCCAAAAAACAGATCACCACTCTGGATACCCACGACGGCATCGGCGTGGTGGATGTGGAAGGCCTTCTGAACCAGGATGAAATCGATAGAACCCTCAAACTGCTCTACGAAAGAGGGTCCAATGTCAAAGAGACCTATTCGGGACCCGAATACCAGAACCTGGACATCTATCAGGTCAACTGCACCTATTACTCTGCGTTGGGGTGCAATGACGACGCCTATATCACGGCCAGGATTATCCAGTTTTTCACCCCCGGCATTCCCCAGGTCTATTATGTCGGACTGCTGGCCGGAGAAAACGATATAGAACTTGTGGAACGGACAAGGCTTGGCCGGAATATCAACCGCCACAACTACACCCTGTCGGAAATACGGGAAGACGTAAAAAAACCGGTTGTCCAGCGACTCATGCGGCTCATGGAGTTCAGGAACTCCTACCCGGCCTTTAACGGAGAATTTACCCTGTTAAAATCCTCAAACTCGGAACTCATTCTGGAGTGGACCCAGAAATTATATACGGCAACGGCTTATATCAATGTCAAAGAATACAATGCCGAAATCACCTATACGGATCCTGTGGCCTCCAGGACTACGGAGTTTATTGTTTAAGTCTATAATTGGGACTGGCAAAGACCTCCACGGTTTTCTGGCGGAGAAAGGCTTTACGAATGCGGGTGGCCTTGACCCTGGCCTTTTCCACACTCTCGCCCGGTATCTTGTTTTTCAGGTACCAGTCATCGGGATTGCCTAAAAACCGGATCACCTCCTGCTCAGCTTCAGCAGCATTCTTGCAGGACTTGACCAGATGTGGGGTAAAGGCAGGCCCGTACTTTTTATCTGCAATCATCTGGGTCTGCTTTCTAGCATTGTCCCAGAGGTTGTCAGGATCCAGAAGAATAATGGGGGCCAGAGGGTTTTCATGGATCTTCATTGAGGTAATGGTGATGGCCAGTTCCTCTGCACTGCCGTAACCGCCGGTATTGATAATGGGCAGATTGCTCAATTTCTGAAGATGGTCCTGCCGGGCCAGGCGCAGCCCTTCCTCGTATTTAATTAACCCGTCACAGGTAGTCAGCGAGGCCTGGTGCTCCCCTTCCAGTTCAATGGCAATACCCACACTGACAATATTATGCTGCCGGGCCAGATCATTGGCCTCTTTCATGAGCCCCGGCCCGCCGCCGTGAACAATACCCATCTCATCCCCCAGAGCAATGGCCAGACGGTTGATCAGATCCATGGTCAGTTTGTTGTCCGCCTCCTTGGTATGGGATCCATAAAAGGCAAACCAGTATCGAATACTGTCAAACCGTTCCCAGTCGGAAGGCTCCATAAAACAGCCGTGGTAAAAGGAGTATAATTTATCAATATCCGGATCGTAGCGCATGAACTCGCACTGGGACTGGCCGGCATGGCTTAAGTTTATCATATGCTTGATATAATCATCCCCGAACGCCGGATTTTCCGCATTGATCAAAAAGGTGCGCAGCCCGCTTCGGCGCAGGGCATCCACTACATCCCGGGCGGGAAATTGCCTGCCGATAAACACCCGGGAGTTGACCCCGCCCAGAACCGACAGCTTTTCCAGGGTCTCTTTGACTTTTTCATTCTCTAAATTGGGAAGAGAGGGTCTATGCTTTCTCTGGGTACTTTCCAGGAGGCTGTTCCGGATAATTTCAAGTTGGGCCTCGCCATTGGGATTCATTGCACATGGCACCTGGACAAAGTTGCCCTTGTTCAGGATCATGCCAAGGGAGTTCTCATCCATGGCTTCAAAAAGGGTAGACACCTCTGCATTAGTGAGCAGATCACAGAGCCTGTACCCTTCCTTGACCCGGGTCTTTTCCAGGGGAACCGCCAATGGATTCTTACTCCTGAAAAACCGGATTCGTATCCGTATCTGATCCAGACCCACCGGGGTATCACCGAAATGGAACAACTCTACCTGGCGGTCCCTGAAGGTACGAAACGGATCCAGTACCCGCGCCGGCAAATGAACAATGTTATTATCCTCTGGAGTCACCACCGCATCAATGATCCCGTAAATATCCCCCAGAGATATCTTTATGGCACCGATAAAAAGATCGCCGGGATTCAGCGAAACCGCTCCTAAATCCAATTGGCTTCGGGACCGTATGGTATTTAATGCACTTCGGCCTTTTTTTACAATGGCATTGAGGCTGGACCGGTTCATGGCAGCCGGTTCAAAACAATACTGATAAGGTGCCAGGGCCACCTGGATATAGTCGCACTCTTTTCCGGTCAGAGGATCTGTTTCCCGACAAATCTCAAACCCTTCATAGTACCCTTTTCCCATGCGGTTGCCCACAAACAGGCGTTTGTGAAGATAATGCCTGACATCATGAATCCTAAGTTCCGGATCCATAACTACCAGCCGCCCGATCTCATCCCCGGTTTCAAACAGATCCAGGGCATTGGCCAGCAGAGGGTTCAAATTCTGTATCATGCCCTCAAGAAGAATCCTTGTTCCGTCAATATCAGGGGGGACAGGATCTTCATCAGGCAGATGCGTATCCGTAAGAATCCCCATCTGGGCATTGCCGCTGCGTCCGGAAAAAAAATAGGGTTTTCCCTCTTTGAGCGACTGGATAATATAGTCCGAAACCTGGGGAAATAAAAACTGGGCCCGTATCCGGTCTTCCTTGGGATCCCTGTCAAAAATAGCATTAATATATCCGTCCGGGCTGATGATCTGGGGTATGTCCATGGTTTATCCTAACAAAACGAGTCAAGTTAACGCACATCCGATGCCTAAAAGCATACGGCAGAAGGGTTTTACCCGTCAAGGGAAACATGAAATCATATTTCAGGTATTTGGTTGGGAGCAATCAATACCAGGTTAAAAGCCTTACCTGGGTATATCCGGCTTTTTCCACTGTGGTTTTAAATTTATTAATATCGCTATGGCCGTTTTTTCCCCTGTAATGGTAAGGGAAAACAACCTTTGGTCTGAATGCCAATACAGCAGAAGCCGCCTGATCGCAAGTCATGGTGTATGGCAAATTCATACAGACAAAAGCATAATCAATATTTTCGAGAGATTTCATTTCCGGGATGTCCTCCGTATCACCTGAGATGTAGATATTTTTTCCTGATATTGAAATCAGATATCCGTTGCCTCGGCCTTTAGGATGGAATTTCAACCGCTCGGGAGTCTGATTATATGCCGGTATCGCTTGAATAGTGATTCCTTGATAGCTTAAGGTTTCACCATTATTGAGAATTTTTCCTTCCTTGAGTTTTGATTCAGCATCCTTCGTGCAGATGATCAAAGTATTCGGGGTTTTGATATTCTCCACAACGTCCTTGTTTAAATGATCCCTGTGAATATCCGTAATCAAAATAATATCCGGCTTTGGATATTTATCAAACGATTTGGAATCACCAACAGGATCAACAAAGATTGTCCCAGCTTTTGATTGAATAACAAATGTCGCATGCTTAATCGGATGGAATTCGATATCGGCAGCCATAACGGTTGCCGGAAAGGTGCCAAAAACAAACAGAAAAAATGCCATTACGATAAGTCTAATACGTTGCCTCATAACTCCTCCCTTTTTCAAAGAAACAAATATATGTTTTGGGTTAGATGCGTTCCTATATTTAAAAAAAACATATCAAACTAAAACAGAACTGAAAACAATATTTTATAAGATAACAATGCGTTAATTGACACAAACATTCCATCAGTCGATCCGGAAACCATACATTTTTCAGTCTACTCAAACCATATGGCAGGCACCCGTAAAATCGGTGTACCTGATTTAATTCACGATCCTTACTATTCACAAATGGGAAATCCTTGATTCCGCGTTGAAATGTATATAGGATCCTTCAAACGTCTTTATTTTAAAGTGCTTGCCGAAAAATATTAATAGAGAGGGCAACCACAAAAAAGCAAATCGATTGTAGTATACAAGAAATTTTAAACCTTAAGTGGTAGAAAAAGATACTATAATTTCGGAACATATTTTTGCGATTTGCTATAGATCAACATTTGGAATCTATTATGGATAAACAAACCAAGGAAACGTTTCTTGAAGAATTAAAAAAGCTTCGGCAAGAAAATCTGGATCTTAAACGACGGGTGACCCGTCTGTCAGAAACAACGGCAAACAAAGATTCTGCCTGGATGTACGCGTTTGAAGGAAATCGAGATGGTATCTGGGAGTGGAACGCCATTACAGATGAAGTGATCTATTCACCACGATGGAAAGAGATGCTTGGTTTTGAAGACCATGAGATATCTCATCATCTATCTGAATGGGAGAGACGGGTACATCCTGATGACAGAGAAATTGTCTATGAAGATCTTGATAAACACTTGAGCGGCGAAACGTCTTACTACCGGAATGAGCACAGGGTAAAGTGCAAGGACGGGTCTTACAAATGGATGCTTGACCGGGGAAAAATAATCAGTTGGACTGAAGATGGCAGGCCTCTGAAAGTCTATGGAACGCATACGGATGTTACGTTGAGAAAAGAGGCTGAACTTGAAAACCAGCGGCTTTTGAATGAACTGGAAAAGGCTCTGAAAGAAGTCAAAGTTTTAAACGGACTGATTCCCATCTGTTCAAAATGCAAAAAAATCCGTGACGACAAAGGATATTGGAATCACCTGGAATCCTATTTTGAAGAACACTCAGATGCGGCATTCAGTCACGGCATGTGTCCTGAGTGTAATGAGGATCTTTACGGCAACCATGACTGGTACATTGAAATGAAGAAAAACAAAGAATAACCGCAATTCAATTTCAACATTTTTATCAAGAAAAACATTCACCAATCAAAGTCGTACCAGCGACGCATAAACTCTGAGAAATCGAAGTTCCCCCTTACGACGGCTATGCCAACGGCGGTGGAGGCGGCGGCAACTCGCCCCGCTCCAGCGCCCTGCGTGCCGCCTTAACCGGTATAAGTGTCTCACAGGGCACTCCCACCTGGCAAAGACCGCAGCCATACCCTTCAAAACCATAGGTCTTCTTTACATGTTTTCTGGACCGGGCCAGATGTTCCCGGCATTTTTCCTTATCATGCCCTGCCTCCGTGATGGCCCGGGCAGGACAGCGGTCAATGCATTTGCCGCAGGTACCGTCCGTGTAAAAGAGGCAATAGGCATGGTGGTCGTTATAGGGCCTGGGGGTTGACGTAATGGATATTTTTGCCACAATTGACCCGGCCCGCATAGCCTTTCCCCTGGCAGTAATTAACCCGTCACACAGGCCAAAGGTGCCCAGGCCTGCGGCATGGGCGGCATGACGCTCGGACCAGGACGAGGCATAGGAAAACCGCTGGGATTTTACAATGGTCCAGTTGGGAACCGTCATGGGTGCCACTGCCGGATGCCCTTCTTTTTCAAGGCACTCGACCAGATGGCGTCTCAATGCCATATTGAACTCCTCACCATAAACCCGGATCCTGGCCCATTCTTCCGCAGGATAGGTTTTTTCCCGGCTGTTTGCCTTACGAACCGCTTCCCGCTGGGGCAGCACCCAGGAAATCACCGTTAGTTGCTCAGCCGCGACATTGGTCTCCGGCCGATGCTGGTTAAAGACTTCCCACGGCGTCCAGTGAAACGCCCCCACATACTCTTTGTACTGCTGCCAGATCTGATCGGTTCCTGAAGCGAACCCAACCAATGCCCTGTCCCAGGCAGGCTCACCAGTTTCGTTCTGCATGGTGTTAAGAGGTGAATCGTTTATAAACGCCTGGATGTGGTCGGTAACCCATTCTGCCGAAATATTGCTGCTGTCGCCCATGAAGCCCCCTGTTTGTTAAAACTCATCAGGTGTTTTTCCTTAAGTGATTACAAGCCTGTAAACTTTTCATACCACAAAGGACGGCAGGAGTCCAAATCCTGTAATTTTGGAAAGACCCGCCAAATCGTGTTGCCCAAATCAAACACATTTTAGCTTATTGGATAAATCCGAGTGGAAATATATTGAATTCCTCAAGAATGGCACGAAAGGCAGAATAAAAAAATCAGGCATTGAAGGGGTAATCCCTTCAATGCCTGTAAAGCAACGCCTGACAAACTATCAGAATACCATCTCATCTTTCTTGATCTTAAAGAACAGGGAATAAAACACCGGCACAACAACCAGGGTCAAGCCTGTGGCCACCAGCAATCCGCCCATTATGGTTGCTGCCATGGCAGCAAAAAAGGGATGAAACAGCAGGGGTGCCATACCCAGGATAGTAGTGCCTGCCGCCATGGTCACCGGCCGCAGACGGCTGATGGTGGCGTCCAGAACCGCCTGATACGGTGTCTTTCCAGACCTTCTATCCTCGGCCACCTGATCCAGGAGTACAATGGCGTTTTTCAC
>PIVQ01000651.1 GCA_003354055.1 Desulfobacteraceae bacterium
AAAGGATGGCCTGCCCTTGCAATGGTTTGATCCAACTCTGGAACCGGCGTTTCACCAAAGGGACGCCAGGGACTTGGACCAAGGGACTTTAATGGATGAGGTGCATAGGGTTTCGCAACAGCCCTTTGTGTTGGAAGAGGGTGTTTTCCGGGTGGACGGCTTTTTAGAGGCCCGGCAGGGGCCGCTGCTTCTGCTGGAACTTCATCACATTGCCGGTGATGCCCGTTCCATGGCCATCCTGGGGCAGGAATTATTAGCGTTTTACAGTGCCGAAGCACAGGGTGAAAATGCGGATTTACCGCCATTAACGGCCGGATACGCTGATTTTGTTCAATGGGAAAAAGCGCTATTGGACAGTAAGGCCAAAGAGGACATGTCCGGCTATTGGCAGCAGCAACTGGCCGGTGGCCTATCGATTCTCCAATTGCCCACGGACCGGCCCCGGCCCCGGGTACAAACCTTTAACGGTGCGTCCCTGCGCTTTACCTTGCCACCGGAACTGACCGGGCGGCTCAGGAAACTGGCGCGCCGGGAGCAATTTACATTGTTTAATGTGCTGCTCACCGCGTTTCAACTTTTGCTCCACCGCTATACCGGCCAGGAAGAGATTCTGCTGGGGGTACCGACCTCCACGGTCCGGGGCCGTCCGGAATTTAAAGACATGGTCGGTTACCTGGTCAACCCCATGGTGGTGCGTGCAAGCTTCCCTGCAGGAGAGCAGGCATCATTCCGTGAAAAAGCAGCGCTGAACCAGCGCCGGATACTCACCGGATTGGACCATCAACCTTATCCCTTTCCTCTGCTGATGGAACAATTGCAGCCCGAACGTGATCCCGGTTATCCCCCGCTTGTCCAGGCGCTTTTCGCCTATGAGACCCGGGCGCTGATACCCAAACAATTTTCCGCCGAAGGGATTGAAGCCCACAGCATTGCCCTTGCGCAGATGGAGGGGCAGTTTGATGTCTCCATGACCTTTGACGATGATGATCATGCACTCTCCGGCATTTTAAGCTATAACAGTGATCTCTTCTTTCCTGAAACGGCACAAAGGATGTCGGAACATCTGCAGGTGCTCCTGGAGGGAATTGCAATAACCCCGGACCGGGACATCCATACCCTGCCCATGCTCACCGAAGCTGAAACCCGGCGCCTCATTGACTGGAACAGGACCGACAGGGAGTATCCCACGGGGGAAACCATCGTCGATCTGTTCGAACGTCAGGTGGAGAAAACGCCCTCCGCCATTGCCGTGGTTTTTGAGGATGAACGGCTGACCTACCGCCAACTTAATGAACTATCCAACCAATTGGCGCATCACCTGTCAGCATTGATGAACCGGATACAATCCGGTACCCGTAATCCTTTGGTCGCCATTGCAGTGGAGCGTTCAGCTGAGATGGTGGTGGGTTTGTTGGGAATCCTAAAAGCAGGTGGTGCGTATCTGCCCATCGACCCCACTTATCCTGCGGAGCGCATTAAGTATATGTTGACGGACAGTGGCGCAGCACTGTTGTTGACGCAAACCGGGTTAAAAGACCAGTTGCCGGTGGATGTGCCGGCAGTGGTCTGTGTGGATGAAAACGGGTTCCGGTCACAATCCACCGATAATCCGGTCGTCACCCGCCGTATGACGGATCTGGCCTATGTGATTTATACCTCGGGGTCTACCGGGAAGCCCAAGGGCGTGATGATTGAACATAAAGGGTTGGTCAACCTGGCTTTTTCACAAATCGACACCTTTCGACTCCTGCCGGAAAGTCGTGTGTTGCAGTTCGCCTCCTTTAGTTTCGATGCCTCCGTCTCTGAAATCACCACCACTCTATTGAGCGGCGCAAGCCTTTATATACCGTCTAAATACATACTGCTGGATCCAACGGAGTTTACGGCCATGATGGCTGATGAAAAAATCAGCCATGTCACTCTGCCACCTTCTTTTTTGAGCAACTTATCGAAGGAGGCCCTATCAGGTTTGAAAACCCTTGTGGTGGCGGGGGAGGCATGTCCGGAGAAGTTTTTGGGGCAATGGGCCGGACAGGTCCGTTTTATCAATGCCTACGGGCCCACCGAGAATACGGTTTGCGCCAGTATGGCTGCCTGTTCTCCAAAGCTCGATGCTTCTCCGAACATCGGCCGGCCGATTCCCAACACCCGCATCTATATCCTGGATGGCCGAAACCAACCCGTCCCACCGGGCATTCCCGGGGAACTGTGCATTGCCGGTGCAGGCCTTGCACGGGGGTATCTCAACCGGCCCGGACTCACTGCAGAGAAATTTGTGGAAACAATACTTCTGGGCAGGAAAGAACACATTTACAAAACCGGTGACCTGGCCCGCCTTCTCCCTGACGGCAACCTGGACTATATGGGACGGCTGGACCACCAGGTCAAAGTGCGCGGTTTCCGCATAGAGTTGGGCGAAATTGAGGCTGTACTGGGGCAACACCCCTCTGTCAAAGAAGCAGTAGTGACAGTGCATGAAGCCAATGGCGACAAGCGCCTGGCAGCCTATCTCACCAGCGCAACTGAATCGAAGCTCAAACCGGCCGAGTTGAGAGAGCAGCTGAAATTGCACTTGCCCGACTACATGATGCCTAATTATTTCATGGTGCTGGACAGACTGCCTTTGACACCCAACGGTAAAATAGACCGTAAGACATTGCCTGATCCCCAGATCAAAACCGTTAGCAAGGGTAATTATATTACCCAAGACAAGCCGGCCACAGCCACCGAAGAGATATTGGCGGGGTTGTGGTCCACGCTCTTCACGGGGGCAACAATCAACCGGCATGACAACTTCTTTGATCTGGGCGGTCACTCCTTAACGGCAACCCTGCTGACCGCCGGGATCCGGGATGATTTTCAGGTGGAACTGCCGGTGCGGGCTGTTTTCGAGCATCCCCGGCTGGCGGATCTGGCAGCCGCCGTTGAAGCGGCCGGTGGCACGGCCGTCCTTCCCCCCATCTGCAAACAGCCGGATGACGCAGTCCCGGTCATATCCTTTGCCCAACAGCGTCTGTGGTTCCTGAACCGGCTTGAAGGAAATAACAGCGCGGTTTATAACATGCCCACCGCTTTGCAATTGTCAGGGCGTTTGAATATCGACGCCTTACAACAGGGGTTACTATGGCTGGTCCGCCGCCATGACGCCTTGAGGAGTTCGTTTCCGGACCAGGGGGGAGACGCCGTGCTGCAGATTCAGACACCCTCCCAAAGAGAGCTCCTGGCCATTCATGATTTAACCCAATTTACATCTGCGGAACAGGATGAGGAGATCCGCAACCGCGCCGGCCGCCATGCCGTCGAACCCTTTGATCTGAGCCGGGGACCTCTGTTCAGGGTCGATTTGTTATTACTGGGCAAAGCCAAGTCGGTGCTGCTGCTGAATTATCACCATATTATCAGTGACGCCTGGTCAATGGGGGTGTTCTTCCGTGATTTACAGCAGGCCTACATTGCTTTGGCCCAAGGCAGTGAGCCGGACTTGCCGCCGCTCACGATTCAATACGGAGACTATGCGGCCTGGCAGCGAAACTGGCTGCAGGGCGAGGTGTTACACCAACAGGAGGACTATTGGCATCGACAACTGGCAGGGGCCCCGGAACTGCTGGAATTACCCTTTGATAAGCCACGGCCGGCCCGGCAGAGCTATCGGGGAAACAGGTATTTTCATCGATTATCACCGGCATTGACCAAAGATCTCATTGGTTTGAGCCGCAGGCTGAACGTCAGCCTCTTCATGACCTTGCTCAGCACATTTTTTATCCTGCTGTCCCGCTACTGCCGTGTGGAAGATTTATGCGTGGGCACGCCCATTGCCAATCGCACCCATAGCAATACCCATGACGCCATCGGTTTCTTCGTGAATACCCTGGTACTGCGCGGCCGGCTCAATCCGGACCAAAGCATGACCGACCTGTTGCTGGAAACCCGCAAAACCTGCCTGGCAGCCTATGCCCACCAGGACATCCCCTTTGGAATGCTGGTGGAACGGCTGCAACCCGCCCGCAGCCTGAGCCACAGCCCCTTGTTCCAGGTGATGTTGGGATTACAGAACAATGAACCGGTCCTGCTGGACCTGCCCGATATCGAGACCACGGCCCTGGATGTGGATTTCCCGGTCTCTAAATTCGATTTGAGCCTGAATGCCGAGGAACGGGACGGGGAACTGCACTGTTGGTGGGAATAT
>PIVQ01000652.1 GCA_003354055.1 Desulfobacteraceae bacterium
GTTGGATTTGCCGCCGTGAAATAGACAAGAACACCATCGGTGATGCCTGAAAATAGGGCGTTGTACCGTTTTTCTCCTTCCAGGAGAACCTGGTTGGCACGGGCCAGTTCCGTTGTCCGCTCCAAAACCCTTTGCTCCAGGTTGTTCCGAGCCGATTGGAGTTCCTTTGCCTGACACTTCAAGGCATAGCGCCTGGCAAAGCTCAACCGGTATCTGCGATTAAGTGCCCGGCAAATGGTCAAAAGGCTCAGGTAGTAAAAACTGATACAAAAGCTTATGGCCATCATCTGCTGGGTGCCCGCGAGACTGCTTGCAATGACGACCGGAAGCAGAGTCAGGCTGATAAAAACGATAGGTAGGGTGGGGCGGGGTGCAAAAGAGGTGGTGGAGGCCGAGGTGATGCCGGATACCATTATCAGGGCAAACATGCAGACCCAGTTGAGACCGTAAAAAGACAGTATCGTGATGGTCAGACTGCTCCAGAAAACAGCGATCAGGCAGATGCTCAAAAGATGGAGTCGTTTCCATAACACGGGATAGGAACTATGGAATCTGCTATAACTTAATATGACTGCATACCGGACCGAAACCAGGCAAACAATCATGACGAGTACTGCGCGTGCGAGAACCGGATAATCGTTGTGAAAAGGGGTGAATCCCAGAAAGAGAAGAGCGATGACAAGAGAAGAAACAGCATTTACTTTGGACCGGGAAACCACATCCCGGATAGATTGACTATCCAGGGATTTTAGAAAAACTTCGTCATCGTTAAAGGATGTATCTGTTATTTTTGTGTGTATATAATCCATGGATATTTTTTTCTGGTGTAAAATCAAAACGCCTCAATGTACTCTTTCTTTATGACAACTTGCAAGAAAAGATATAAAAAACATATTGTTATCTCATTCGTAACTACAGTATCAATCCTGACCCACGGTCGGTACTCAGCCTAAAGAATAGCGGACCGGAACAGAATCGCCGCCCTTTTTTTGTTGAACAGGTGTTCGTTTGTGATTGTAAAAATAAATTTTCCTTGAACCTGTTTTTTTCCTGAATTATAAGAGGCCATCTGTGTACCCAAAGAAAAGTGAGTCTTATGAAAAATCTCAGTATCAGAAAAATTTTACCCAATGTGAAAGATTTTAAACAATTCTGGAAGGAAAAGGGCCCGTTTAAATATGCCCTGACCAGTATGGAATACCCACCTGTTCTTCTGGAACCTGAAGAGTGGATTCTCGGCAACGACAAAATCGATGTGTTAAAAGAATTGATGCAGTTTTCAAAGGAGAAAATGGCATTTGTCCAGGCGCCTTTTAATCCGGACAACACAGATATTTTAAGACCCGGTGATATCTGTGCCTGGAAAATTAACCATTTTCCTGAGGAATGGAATGTTTTGGTCTGTGATGCCTTTGTACCTGAAGGGTATTTGACCCGGGCTGTGATGGAAGAACTTGAGGCCCAGGGTGGGGAAGAGGATCGGCAGGGGGTGGAAAAGGCTTTTTTTACACTTTTAGAACATCAGATTGAAGAGATGGGGTATGTGTTGATTAGCCCCAGGGGAAAGTCTAAATTTGCTTCAACCAGAGGCTATCTTAAAGAGTGGGAAGAAGATGAAACCGATGCAGGATTGTAATAGACCCTGTATTAGATTAGATTTCACCTTTTTCGATCAATTGGATCAATAGTTCCTTGTAGTTGATACCTGCCTGCTTGAAGCCCTTGGTGCCGTATTTCATATTCCCTTCAAGCACAAAGAGGTTTCCACCGGATTCGGCAATATCAATTCCTACATCATCCCATCCACAGCGCCGGGCAGTGACCAGGGCCAGATCCAGAACCGGCTGGGGCAGGGGCTCAAAACTGATGTTTCCGCCCTGGGAGACATTGGTCCTGAATCCTGAATCAGATGCGGTTCGAAAGAATGCCAGGCGTACTTTTTTGCCAATGACCACAATGCGCATATCTCTGTTAATGGGGAGGTATGTCTGGATATAGGCCGGTCCTTTTAAGGCCAGGTAAGCCTTGAGCTCTTCATCGTTCCGGACGAGAAATACCCCCTGTCCTTTTGCCGACCCTCTGGGAATCTTTGCCACAAATGGAAAATCAAATTGCTCAGTAATCTTTCTTTTTTGCCTGGGACCGTAAAAGATTCTTGTTCTTGGGTGGGGAATATCCCGCATCTTGAACATGGCTGTTTGTTTAATTTTATCCTGGGCAAATTTATAGGTATGAAAGCTGGGAAATGTATCTTTGCCCATGGCATTGAACAGGTCTGCATAAAATGCAGTGGGATAATAGATAATTTTTGCCCCTAAAAGTAGGGCCTTTTCATCTGTACTATAGTCAGAAAAATTGGGGTTAAACCCCAGGGTGTTCACCTGGGGCCATTTTTTTAAACGGGCGCCGATGGCAATGGGTTTACTTTCCCCATCCTGTTTCACCGGACTGCAGCCCAGGTCTTGATCTGGTTGGGTTTGGCCGGAAAATCGTAAAAACCGTTAATTCCGGCTTCATCAAGATCTGCTGTCAGTGTGGCGGGATCCAGGTCCTTCTGCAGGGAAGAGACAATGATGGGTACCTCTTCTTTGGGGTAGAGTTCCCTGATTTCGCAGGCCAGGTCAAGGGCGGTTAATTCTCTGATAAAAAGATCACAGATCACAGCGGCCGGTTTTTCAAATACAATGGATTCAAAGGCTTCCTGTGGACCTGTAAAGGTCCGGGCATCAAAACCGCACCCATGAATGAGTTTGGCATAGACGTTGAGATATGGGGTGCTGGGGTGGATGACCACAAAAAAGGGCCTTTCCTGTTTTGCCCGTTCCAGTCTGATGCGGCTGTATTTTTTTATGGTCGAGGTCCGTTTTCGTTTTTCAAGAACGCCTATATAAGCATCAATCACATGGACTGGTGCCCCCCGTTCCAGATAGTTTGAGGTGATATAGGAAAAAGTATCCGAGTCCATGAGGGCATCGATGATGTTTGTAGCCTTTGCATCTAAAATGCTTATGCCAAGGGCTTCTCCTACCTTGGTGCCGGATTCAATTTTTTTCTTGATTTCAGCAATGACAAAATCTGAACAATGCCGGTCCAACGCATTAACGGCTGCCATACGGACATACATGGCAGGATCTGTAACTGCATTTACGATACTGGCTGCCGATTCAAGTTCCGGCAGATGAGCCAGGGCTGTGTAAACAGAGAATTTTAAGGGTTTTTCAAGGTTTTTACGGCCGGCAATGGTCAGCAGATCACCAACGGCTTTTTGGGGGATGGTTCTGGCTGCAAGCCTGAGCAGGTTGATCATTAGATCAGTATCCTGGTTGTCGATGCTTGCATGCAGGGCCTCTGTCACCCGTTCTCCCTGGTCTGAAAAATAGAGAAAAGCCCGGTGACGGTCTTTGAGGCTTTTGGCGGCCAGAAGTTTTAGATTCGTCTCCATGTCATCCGGTTTGTTATCCGGGGCTGATGCGCCTGCCTGTTTTTTCTCGGGTTTTGGTTCCAGAGGCACAGGCGGTTCTTCTTTTTTCGGTGTCACTGGCACAGCTGATAATGGTTGCCCGGCTGCAGGAGAGGCATCAATCGGTTGAAGTCTTTCCTTGAGCATGTCTATGGCATCAAGGATATCAAGGTCACATTTGTCTGTTGCCGCCACCTGCTGCAGCCGTTCAAGGGCCATAGGGGTGGCCATTCTTTCCAATGCCTTAACCGCCTCCTGCTTCAGGGCGGCATCATCATAAAAAATAAACTCAGCCACATCATCAATCAGGACTTCCAGTTTTAATTTGCCCACGACTCTGAGTATGCGGTTTAACAATTCCCCTTTTGTTTCCTTTGAAAGTATGTGTTTGAGCAAAGGGGTGAGTTGTCTTATTTGATCCGGGGTGCTGTGGACCAGAAGGATACCTGCAAAGGCATAGTTGAGATGTGCCCTGTCCGTGATTAATTGGAAGAGGCGCAGCCGAAGGGGCTGATCCGCGGGGGTGTTTTCCATGAGAAAGGAGAGCAGCTCAAGGGCCGTCTTATCAGATGCCAGTGCAAGCACCTCAATGGCAGCTTCCTGTTCCGCATCCGGGCGCTGGGGCAGGCCGGCCAGTGCTTCCTTTGCCTCTTGAAACCTTGCGGTTTTGACCAGATGTTTAAGATCAGGGATAAAATCACCCATTCCATACCTCCTGT
>PIVQ01000653.1 GCA_003354055.1 Desulfobacteraceae bacterium
TCTTTTTCATGTCTCATCCCAATTTTTTCCATGACCCGACGGGATGCGCTGTTTGCCTTATCCGTTACTGCATGCACACAGGGGACTTCCGGCTTGATAAAAATCCAGTCCAGACATGCCGTCAGGGCTTCTGTCACCAACCCTTTGCCCCAATAGGGTTTCCCCATAGCATAGGCTATTTCCGGCCCTGCCCCCTCAATCTGTTCAGGAAGGAATCCACTATACCCTATAAAATCCCCTAGTGTTTCCGGTTCAATCTCTCCGATACAAACAGCCCAGACACCAAATCCAAGCTCATCCCAGGGCCTGATGAAATCTGTGATATATCCCAAGGCAACTTCCCGCTGCCCCTCAGGGGTTGAAACCTTATCTGAATACGGTAACCAGCACATTACACCCATATCTGACATGATTGTATCAACCATTGCATCTTGATCGGAAATCAAAAGGGGCCTTAATGTCAGTCGTTTTGTTTTTAACGTTGGACTCATAATAACCTCTAATTATTTATTGGGTTGGCGGTTTCCCTGAACGAATGGCTTCCTGCAAGGTGCGTCTGATTCTTTCGATCTCCTTTGGAATATCCTGTCCTGTTATCAGATCTCCATGGCCCGGGACGATGATCGCAGGGTTCTTTTCTTCGATGAGATCAAGCGTTTTCAGCCAAATTTCCCAATCCTTTGGGCTGCCCTCCTCAAGATTGGGGATATAATGGGTGATCACCGCATCCCCGCAGAAGAGAATTTGTTCATCTAAAACCCAATAGGAGAGATTGGCCTTTGTATGCCCTGGCGTTCCCAGAACCTCGACATGAGTACCTCCCAGATTGAATCTGTCACCTGATGTAACGATCCTTTTAGGATTTACGACCTTTGTTTTGAGATAAAATGCCTCTTCTTCATTGGCAGATTGCCGACACTTGTTTTCAATGGAAAGGTTTAGTTCCTCTTTGGCCATATCGATCAAATCCGCAGGACGATGGACATCTTTGTGAGAGAAGATATCAATCCCTTTTTCACTGAAAAAGCAATTACCGCCGATATGATCGAAGTGGGGCTCGGTAATGGCCACCATCATCTCATTGTCGGGTTTAACATTGTGGGCATACCCGTGGATGGTACGGGCTGACATATAGGTCATACCGGTATCAATGACAAGGGTCTTATCCTTTCCCGTGACAAAACCTGCAATGGGAACCCAATGGCCAGGCCCTGAAAGTCCGGAAACCATATAACAATTTTCTGATATTTTCATCTGATCCCTTTCTTAGGTTGGAAAATCCTTCAAAACAGAAATTTTAGCGGAACATTTTCTTGTGCTCTTTAAATCATAAAAGGCACATCGCGTAAAGAGAAAAATCCTTCCACATAAGCCAGGTATTTGTCAATTGGCTATCGACTGCAAAACCTGTTGACATCATTGGCTGATGGTCTATTTTCCTATAGAATAGAATAAAAAAAGGAATGCTGTGAAAAACTTCATATTTGTATACGACCCGAAGCGCTCCAAAAGAAACGGTCTGTTTACCGTAAGGCTCAGTTTGAGAGAGAAACAAGTGGATAAAAATGGGGGAGGGCCTGTTTGGAAATTAAAGGATCGGGGAAAAATATATAAGGTATCCGACTTAGCAGCGCTTTCACGTTTTATTCCAGATAAAACACTTTTCAGACTTGCAATGGAAAGTGAAATAGATTTTAGGAAAAACGAATGTCGATTTTCATCAGGAAATGATGAAATGACGCTTTTCAGGATTTCTCCTTTTGAACTGGAAGAATTTATAGAAAAAAGCATTCGAATGAAGATTCTCTGTAATGAGGATGGAAATCTATTTAATGTTCAATTTTTCAGCAATATTAAACCTGAAATTTCTATCAAAAAAAATCAAACCGGAAATTGTTTTCACGTAAAAGCCACGGTCATGAATCGATCGCTTGTTGATGTTGATTATGTAATTCGATCCAAAAAACTTGTCCTGATATATGGGAATACCATGATTTCTCCGGTTCCCGGAATAAGTTATGATTTTTTATTTTCTTTTGAAAACGCTGAATATAAGCTTCTTTCATCCTCGGATGTTGAAAAAAAGACCCGCTTTTTGTTAACTATGAAGAACAAAATCAACCTTAAGCTTCCAGAGGGGAAAAAATATAAGAGGTTAATATCAAAAAATATTCAGCCCCGGTTTAATATTTCCGGTAATCTGAAGTTTGCCCGATTATCATTTGTCTACGATGGGCAGTTTACGGTTTTGGAAACAGAGAAAAAAAGTTGCCTTCTCTTCCACAAACAAAAGACCGAATTGATTCGAAATATTGAAAAAGAACAGCATTTCATATCATTGTTAAAAAAGAACGGGGTGCAATATAGACCGGCTTCGGAAGACAAGTGGTTTATTTCATCGGTGAAGCGTTATGACACTTTGATAAAAATTTCAAAACTTTTTTTTGAAATAAATTTTTTGGGGTTGCCATTGAATCTTGATCCTGACATAGGCTGGCAGATTACCGCACAAAAAAAGAGCCTAAATTTAAAACCGACAAAAAACGGTGCTGCCGTACTGGAATCAGCCGGCAGGTGTGACAATCTTTTTAAGATGTCAAACGGCATGACCGGATACTTGAACCCTTCCTTATTGGAGAAATTGGGGGGCCTGATTAAAAGGGGAATTGTCAAAAAAGATACTATTTATTTCAATAGAGGTGAGTTCGCAAGCCTTGGTGAATTTGCGGAAAATCAGGGGGCGGAAACTGATTTTCATTTTAATGAACTGAACTCTTTTGCTGTTAACGAAAAATTAAAAGCTTTTGAAGTACCGGAAGCGCTTGAAGGTATTTTAAGGCCCTATCAAAAATCAGGCTTTTATTGGCTGAAAACCCTGGAACAAAACAGATTATCCGGAATCCTTGCGGATGACATGGGGTTGGGAAAAACACTTCAGGTATTGGCATTGCTTCTTTCCATTAAAAATACAATGCAGCCGCCTAGTTTGCTAATTGTTCCTAAGACTCTGATTTATAACTGGGAAAGTGAAATTCAAAGATTTGCCCCGAAACTTTCTTTTCTGATTCACTCAGGTCCAAAAAGGATAAAGACTACCGGGATTTTTACCGGTAAAGATCTGATCATCACCTCCTATGCACTCGTAAGGATTGATTTTGAATTGTTCAGGAATATGGACTTCCAATATGTAATTCTTGATGAAGCACAGGCGATCAAAAATCCCGGTTCAAAAATTACCGGAAGCATAAAAAAGCTTAACTCACAGCACAGGCTTTCCCTTTCCGGGACTCCGATAGAAAACCGCCCGCTGGATCTGTGGAGTCATTTTGATTTTCTTATGCCGGGACTCCTTGGTCAGAAAAAACTATTTAGTGAAAGGTACGGGACAGGTGATCAAGAAGCGCTTACCGAACTCAGGAAAAGAGTCAGGCCTTTTATTTTAAGGAGATTGAAGCTACAGGTATGTCTGGAACTCCCATCCAAAACAGAGGTGACTGTTTTTTGTGATTTTGATGAAGAGCAGAGGCAAATTTATGATCGGATTCTTGAAACAGGCAAGGCTGATATTGCAAAGATAGGAGATACTTCGGCCATAAATATTTTGACGATTCTGCTAAAATTAAGGCAGGCGGCATGTCATAAAGCTCTTGTTACAGGCGAATATTCTCCAAACAACTATTCAAAGCAAATTTTTGGAAAACTGGAACAGGTATTGCGCACAGCAGGAGAAATACTTGCGGGTTCACATAAGATTTTGATTTTTTCCCAGTTTACAAGCCACTTAAAATTAGTGCAAAAAGCATTTCAGGCAACCGGTTTAAAAACTTTTTATTTTGATGGTTCCACCCAAAACAGGGATCGAGTGATTCAAGAATTTCAGGAGGAGAAAACACCCTGCGCCTTTTTTATTTCGATCAAGGCCGGCGGAGTTGGTTTGAATTTAACCCAGGCGGATTATGTGTTTTTGCTTGATCCCTGGTGGAATCCGGCTGTGGAAAATCAGGCCATTGATCGGGCCTACCGTATCGGCCAAAAAAATCCCGTTACTGTGTACCGATTTATTACAAAAGACTCTATTGAAGAAAAAGTCAGCCGGTTGAAGGAAATAAAACAGCAAATTGAAAGAAATATATTGAGTGAGGAGGATATGGATTTGATTCCGCTGAACGAGGAGGC
>PIVQ01001477.1 GCA_003354055.1 Desulfobacteraceae bacterium
ATGGGCCAGCAGTTTTACACACAGAAGAAATTAGCCTAAGGAGGCCATATGAAAGAAACCCAGGAATTTGCCGGAAAAGATGTCAACAAAGCTGTTGAGAAAGCTTGCTCCGCCCTTGGTCTTTCCAAAAAAGATCTTACCTATGAGGTGATCTCAACAGGAACCTCCGGTATATTCGGCATTGTGGGTCGTAAAGACGCCAAAATCAAGGTGACACTTCCGGCTGAAGAATCCGCCAATGCAGAGATGGAAGGAATTCGCTCCATCGTTGATGAGGCCTTTGGAGAAGAAACCCGGCTTGAAGGGGCACCTGCCCCCAAACCAAAACCTGCTCCAAAACCTGCGCCAAAGAAAAAACCAGGAAAGAAAAAAAAGAAAGACGTCGTTGATGCAGTACCTGCAGATAAAGCAGATAAGAATGCTAAAGACGATGTTGATGACTCTAACGGCAGATGGGATACAGAACCTTCACCCCGCCCGTCCAGACAAAGATCTGAGAAACCACAGGAAGAGTTACCGCCGCCGGTTGACGTAACCCAGGAGTCCATTGATCTGGGTAA
The DNA here is from genome assembly GCA_003354055.1 of Desulfobacteraceae bacterium. Next base: position 561 of record PIVQ01001477.1, read on the forward strand.
GGAAGCCCTGCAGAAGATGGCGGACCTGATCACTGACGAAGCTGTAATTGAAGCGGTTACGGAGCAGGACAGGCTTACCCTTCAGATTACCGGGGGAAATGCCGGCATTCTCATCGGCCGCAAAGGCCAAACCCTGGATGCCATGCAGTTTCTCACCGACAAGATCATCAATCGTAAAAGTGAAGCCCGGGTCAGAGTCAAGGTAGACATTGAAGGGTATATGGAAACCCGGAAGGCCAACCTCAAGCACCTGGCCTTCAAAATGGCGGAAAAAGCCAAGAAAACCGGCCGCCCTGCCACCATTAACCAGATGAGCGCTCAGGACCGGCGTATTGTCCACCTGGCGTTGAAAGACGACAACCAGGTCAGAACCCAGAGCATGGGTGACGGCTATTACAGACGCCTGGTTATTTTTCCCAAAAAGAGAAATTCCTACAGGGGAAAACGACGGAACAAAAAATA
>PIVQ01001478.1 GCA_003354055.1 Desulfobacteraceae bacterium
GCCGCCTTGTGTGGAGCGGGAAACGGGAGTTGAACCCGCGACTTCGACCTTGGCAAGGTCGCACTCTACCACTGAGTTATTCCCGCTCAGCAACAGGAGAGATTTATATAGAGATCTGCCCCTTTTGTCAATAAAAAATTCCTAAAACAGGAATTTTTTAGCCTTTATAAAATAATCCGCGCCTGACCAGATAGTAAAGATCAAAGCACCGTACAGCAGCACTTCTCCTATGGCATTGAAATCAATGCCAAAATAGGTATAGTGGAGTGTCAGGGGAATAATGGCCGCGATCTGGAATCCGGTTTTATACTTCCCCAGCCATGAGGCTGCCACATCCTCATTATTTTCAATGAGAACGCATCTTAGTCCTGTAATGGCAAGTTCCCGGCCTACAATGACACAGACAATCCATCCGGGAATAAAATCAAGCGCCACCAGCATGATCAGAGTGGATGCCACCAGAAGTTTATCTGCCAGCGGATCCAGTATCTTTCCAAGTGTGGTGACCAATCCCCGGGTTCTGGCCAGGTATCCGTCCAAATAATCCGTAATGGATGCCAGGGAGAACAGGATAGCTGCTAAAAAGCAGGTTATCCGGTTCTCGTACATCATCAGCACCACAATGACAGGAACCGCCACAATCCTTGAAACTGTCATGAAATTGGGGGTCAGGACCACGGATAATATTTTATCTGGCCGGGCCGATGGCTGTTTATCTGCCCTAACCATTTATCCGTTTTTCTTTTTCCAGTCTGCCATAAAAGCTTCAATGCCTTTGTCAGTCATGTGATGGCTGGCCAGTTTATTAAGCACGCCGTAGGGAATGGTGGCAATATCTGCACCCAGAAGAGCGGAATCCAGTACATGGAGTGGGCTTCTGACGCTGGCCACGATGATTTGGGTAGTGAAATCATAATTGGCAATTATCTGGACAATCTCTTCTATCAGGCCCATTCCTTCCTGGGCCAGGTCATCGATACGGCCGACAAAGGGAGAAACATAGGTGGCACCTGCTTTGGC
>PIVQ01000654.1 GCA_003354055.1 Desulfobacteraceae bacterium
GTGACATCGACCCCTTCAGGGTCATCAACCAGTGCTTGTGCGATTAACTTAATCAACTCTTTCATAACGTGATCTCCTTTAGCCAAGGTGATAATGAATATGGTATATAAGCTACAGCTTTTAACGGTTACGGGCTGACTAATTGGATATATGATGTTAGCATATCATAACCGATTATAATCACAAGTACTATTTCTGCTCTTCATCAGGTTCAATCCAGAGAATATGAGTCTTGTTGACGAACAATGTTTTATGCCTTACGGAATTCTCGGTTCCCCTGTCATAAAGGGTGGCATTGAACAGGACAAGAAAAGAATCGGCTGTTTCGCGGACAAGATCCGAGACCCTGTCATATCCAGGATCATGGGCAATATTGACCTGCCCGTTGATCAAGGTTCCGTCAACAAGTTTGAGTCTGACAATCCTTCCCCGTATATTAGAGGATTCCGTCTTTTCAGTTACCATGAGAGACCCTGCTCCGATATCTGTTGATATGCGCTGCTGATATGTACTCTATTTATGCACAAATCATAGAATCCCTGTCAAGGAAATTTTCCAAACTTTATCCTCCCACTTTTGCCCTTCTGTCTCATTTTTCTTGACATCAAAAAGAAATTCACTATTGTAGAAAGGTTATTATTCACAGAAAATTTAAAAATACTTTATTCCATTGCCCGGTAAAATATTTTTGTTTTGGTTAGGGCGTAAAAGAGGAAAACTTAAGTGGTCACTGAAATTACAACATCCGATGCTGAACGCAAAATGCTGTCAGAAGCCGGTTATGCAAATCCGGCAATTGATTATTATCTTGAAAAAAAATATATGGGTCATATTGAAAACGCGGATCAGATTTCCGAAAAAATCGGATCCTGCGGTGATACAATGAAAATTTACCTCAAGCTGGATGACGACAAGAAAATTGAAGATATCCGCTATGAGATTACAGGGTGTGCGGGAGCAATCTCAGCCGCCATGGCCGCAGTGGATCTGGCCAAGGGCAAAAGCCTGGATGAGGCCCTTGCCATTAATGACGGGGATGTATTCAATGTCCTGGAGAATATTCCCGAGAAAAAACACCATTGTATCCAACTTGCAGTAAAAACTATGCACCAGGGGATCGAAGAGTTTAAATCTGGAAACGCTTCATAAACATACGCATTATTTTATATGCTTTGTTTTAACTTGTTTTATATTGGTGACGGCCGGGTGTGTCTCATCGGATTTTGAAGTTGAGACCCTGGCCAAGTCCGATGTCAACATGGTCTCGGATATTCATATTGACCAGACATTGGTTCTGCTCAAGTCCCTGACCCGCAAGCTCTACAAGATGAACTCCGTAGAACTTGACAAATCCCCAGGGGCAACCATTGACTCCCAGATTTCCAAAATTTTTCAATGCCCTCCCCTGCCCCCTGACCCTGTACTGAACACAAAAAACAGCACTGCTGCCATTCTCCTGGGATTTGAACCCGGGTTTGAAGGCGACCGGGTGTATGCGGTTATGTACGGGCTGTTTACCATGCTTTATACCGCCTACAATGAAAAATGCGATCTATTCCTGCTGGATTTTCTGGATGCCCAAAATCTTTACAACTCCGCCCGGAATATCGATATTCTGGTCTGGCGGCTCAAAACCCGGTATAAACCCGACGGCAGCCTTTATTTTGCCACAAATACCTGCGATGGCCCGGTGCAGAACCTAAGCTTTGAACGGTTGTTTGGAAAGTTGATATCCCTTCAGGACACCATGGCCCTGATTGTGGCGGGCCGGGGGGACAGGTTGATCAAAGAGGCGGTTCACATGGTGGCCTTCTTACCTGTGGGCATCTAAGGATCGGCTCCAAAATTACTTGATCTTTTGTTTTCAAAATACCCAGTCTTTTAAGGGGTTTTGGAAACAATTTAGATCAAGTTATTTTGTAACGATTCCTAAGTTTTAAAAATCCCACCCACTATAAGCTGTTTTTAAACCGGGTCACCTGATCCCGGTAATACGCCTTTTTCTCAGTGGCAAGATCCAGGGCCTTTGCGGCAATCAAATACGCCTCCTGCCTGCGGTCATTCATGAACAGAGCCTCGGCATAGGTATCCAGAATAAAGGCCTCCTCCTGGATAGCTATAGCCTTCTCCGCTAATTCCAGGGCACGATTTACATCTCGATACTCTTCTTTCGGGCAGGTGGCCAGCAGCCAGGCCAGATTATTCATGGCATGGACATTTTCAGGATCGATCCTAAGTACGTTTTCATATGCATCCCTGGCCTTTGCATAGAGATTGTCATTGTAATAATAATCCCCTACAAACACATAAAGATCTGAGTTTTCGGGATTTACCTCCAGTTGTTGAATCAGAATTTTTCCGGCAATATATTTGCCAAAGGGTTCGCTTAAACTGCCATAACTAATGCTGAACCCAAAGGAAAAAAGCATGACCACGGCCAGTGCATATCCCAAAATCATCTTTTTGACATGGTTATGGTGCTGACGGATCCGTCCGGGATTGTCCCGGCATAATTCAAGAAAACGAATGCGTTCCCCAATGCTGAAATGATGCCAGTTGGGCTTATCAATGGACTGGCGGCTCATAGATGCGATCTTGTAAAAGGTGGAAATCAGAGTGGAGGGATTGGCCTGGAAGTTAAAAATATGAAGATCAGCCTGTCGCTCAAACTGACGCATGAAAAATCCGAAGATATACCTGAAATAAATCACAAAGAAACTGATCATTCCCAGGCAGATGAATATGGGCTGGGCCGTTGTTGCGGGTATACCGATCCATGCCATGGCGTCATACAGGGGGCGTGCCACCAGCAGAAGCATTATCAGGGGTTCAAAAAAGACAAAATTACAGGCAATGAATCCGGCAAAAAAGAGAAGGTAAAACAACATGTGATGACGCTGGACATGGCCTATTTCATGGAGCATGACCCCGTCTACTTCATCATCATCCAGAGAGTTGAGCAAGGCCGGGGTCACAAGGATATACCTGAAGCGACCCACAATTCCCATCACCCCGGCTGTGATCATGGTACCGCCGAACAACTCCCACTTAAGAATATCATTGTACTTGAGCCCGGCTTGTCTGCAGGTGGCTTCAATCCTGGCCCTGGCATAACCCGGATCCAGAGGTTTGCAGCCCCAGAGTTTACGGATTAAAACCGGCCCAAATACTGCGACTGCTGACAGAAAGACACCAATGTACAGGATTTCTCCTGTGGTGGTATTTAAAAAAGTTTTCAGCGATTCAAAGGGTAGCAGTTCGATTATGTCTGCCAGCAGGGAAAGACAAAACCAGGGCAGCAGAGCCGGCAAAGAAAAGGCAATATTTGAAAAAATAAAACTCTTCTTAGTAAGATTTCCGGGAAAATACCTTTTTTGAATTTTATAGGCTGCATTCCAAATCAACACTAAGTACAAAAGGAAAAGTCCTAAAAACAAGAGCGCCTCAAAGGTGGGCATCCATTTAAACAGGGGAAAATTCGCCAGGATATGATTCAGTCGGAAAAAATAAATGTTAACGGCAAACAAAAGCAGGGCCGCTGCGGAGAGCCGGGAAATGGCGTTATTTACAGAAGTGTCCATACCGGAAAAAGAGAGGCTGTCCCCCCGTCTGGACAGGCGTTTAAATGAAAAATGGCAGACCAGTGCAAAGAGAAGGCCTGCAATCAAACTGTAGTAGATTCCGCTCAGGTCGATGCTGGCAGGTTTCTCCAACATTTCTGAAGTCGTGTAAATCACCAGGGCAATTAAAAAATATAGGAAATTTGAAAACATGTCTTCCCTTGGGTTGTATTAGGTTACCTGTCCCGTTATCTGTTTTGGACGATCCGGCCTGTGGCGGCAAATTGATCCAGAACGATCCAGGATTTAACGTCAAAATTAAGATCGGTTTGGGTCAGCAACACGCCTGCATCCTCCTTGGAAAGAAGGATCACCTCAATTTCTTCCGAGGCTTCATTATTGGCTGTTGACGGCTCCCCCTCACATTCCACATACAGTAGACTTATACTCTCATCGGTCATGCCTGAGGATGAAAAGATGGGCGGGCTGAGTTTGAGCACCCGGGTGACGGTCAGGCCTGTTTCTTCAAGCAATTCCCGTTGTCCGGCCTGCTCAATGCGCTCTCCCGGATCTACCAGGCCGGCAGGAAACCCGTATTGGGTTCCCCC
>PIVQ01000655.1 GCA_003354055.1 Desulfobacteraceae bacterium
ACAGCCTGGCCGGGGGTGGTCACCCTTTTTTGATCATCATTGGCCGTCAGGGTCCACTCGGGACGAATGCCCGGGGTGACTGCCATAAACTCCTTACCCAGTTCTTTTTTGATCGCCCCGACTTCCTGACCGGAACAGACTACGCCGGTGCAACCGGCTGTCTTGGCCATTCTGGCCCTGAGCATCACAAGTTCCTGTGTGGAGTTTACATATTCTTCCTTGAATCCTCCGGCCGCAACGGCTTTGGCATCATTGTCCGTGAGCAGGGTAACGCCCAGGACGGAGGCTTTGCCCTTGCCTCCCTGAACCGCCATTTCAAGCATCTGCAGGGAAGAGGCCGTATGCACTGTGATCAGATCCACACCCAGATCAGCCACCCGTGCCATGGCCCGTCCCACTGTGGCGGAAATATCGTGGAGTTTGAGATCCAGAAAAATCTTGGCGGAGGAGAGAGCCCGCACCCGTTCGACCACGGACGGCCCCTGATGAATAAAGAGTTCCAGCCCGATTTTAAACATTCCCACATGGCCGTCCAGAAGACGGACATAAGACTCTGCCTCTTCCATGGAGGGGAAATCCAGGGGAAATACAATATAATCCTTGCCTTGTCTGTTCATCGTTTATCCTTTAATAAATCGAGTAACATAAATCCGGTATCATATCACAATTTGTCAAAGATTTCCCAGGTGAAATAAAGACTTGATCCGGATAGGTGTTTTTCATTATATTAGAACATTGGAGGACATATCATGGACAATTATTCCCGTCTTATCCAGAACAATCTGGACAAACTCTACTCATCCCTTCCCCGGGATTTCGACCAATGTATCCAGGCCACCCGGGACCAGGACAACTTTAAACTAAACGCATTCGGCAATGCCTGTGTGATCTCGCCGGACGGTATCTGTTTTGAATTTGATGATAATCAAACCGCCCAGAGCTGTCAGGATCCCATTCCGGGGTTGCTGGTCTCTCTCTACGCCCTGAATGCCAGTGATTCGAGTATGAATCTGACCCCGCTCAAGGCATTTAAGGAATTTCCGGACAGCATGCCCTATGCAGGTGCATTTGCCACCCATACAGAGCAATTGCTGGTGCCCCACGTACCGAAAATCAAAACCAAAATTCCCAGGATCATATCAAATTTAAAGGGCCAGGCCTCTCCCTCGGGCACGGGCGGCGACTTTTCCTTTGTGGTCCACCCCTTACCCAAAATAGCCCTGTGCTATATTTTTTACGAACCGGACGAGGATTTTCCTGCCGGGGTCACCTGCCTGTATTCGAAAAATGCCAGGCAATTCATGCCGGTTGACGGCCTGGCGGACGTGGGGGAGTATACCTCACGCAGGATCATTGATTTGCTGAATCCGCCCGAATAAATCAAGCCCCGCCGAGCCAACAGACCCGCCGGAGTTCATCCTTCAGACTAGGAATCGTTACAAAATAACTTGATCTAAATTGTTTCCAAAACCCCTTAAAAAATTGGGTATTTTGAAAACAAAAGATCGAGTAATTTTGGAGCCGATCCTTAGGCACAGATTCCGTTTGAAACTTCAGGGGGAATCTGTTACCATTTTATTATTCATCTGAAATTTTAGTTGTGCTATTAGTTTAATTGCCAGGCTTAGGAATCGTTACAAAATAACTTGATCTAAATTGTTTCCAAAAACCCTTAAAAGACTGGGTATTTTAAAAACAAAAAATCAAGTAATTTTGGAGCCGATCCTTAGCTATTACCAAGCATTACCATATCTTTTAATCAAACCCGTAAGGGCTTAGTGTGACGATATCATTATGAATGATAACAACAAATCAAAAGAGGAACTGATTCGGGAACTTGCAGCCCTTCGCAGTGAGAACCAGGCGTTAAAGGCTTTAAAACAGGACATTACCAAGTCCGAAGCCGAACCAAGCCCCAGGCCCGCCTCAGGAAAAACCATTCTGATTGTGGATGATAATGAGAACACCCGCGAACTTGTGACTGACATGGTTGATGAGTTAGGCTACGAAACCATTGAGGCATCCACAGCCGGTGATGCCATCGCTATCTTTTCAAAGGACCCGGACCGCATCGACCTTGTAATTTCTGATATTGTCATGCCGGAAGAAGACGGACCAGAGATGATAAAGAACTTCCTGGCCATCAGAAAAGATATCAAAGTGATTTTCATGTCCGGCTATGCAGAGGATGAAATCGTTCATGATTCAGTATACAGAATCCAGGACTCGCACGCCGCATTTATAAAGAAACCGTTCAGCCTGGCAGAGATAAGATCTCTGATCCGGGACCAAATTGACACATAGGGAATTCACAGGCAGATCCATGTTAAATAATTTATATCCGGAAAGCATTGAAGCATCAGGCAGTCATCTGCGTCTTGCCTTGAAACAGATCGCCCGTCATCAATTGCCCTATAACCCCATATGCTATGCGATCTGGTATGAATATGCCTCTGGCCGGAATCCCGAACTAAACCAGGATATAGAGGTCTTGGAAAAAGAAAATACCATTCTCTCTTTTGATCTTGTCCTTCAATTATTCAGAAAGTATATCGCAGATGAACAGACCACTTTGGCGGAAAAGAAAACCGTTGAATTCCAGTCCATTCTGACGGAAATAACCAAACATTTAGGTACATCCGGCACCCGGATCAGCGACAGGGGCGACAAGGTTGAAACCTATACCAACCAGTTGGAGCAGACCAAATCCGTTGAAGAGGTTCGTAATATTTCCAAAGGTATCATGTCCGAGACCCAGTCCATTGTCAGCCAGAGCCACACCCTGAAACAGGAGATGGATGAGACCATATCGGAAATTGACGCCCTGAAAAAAGAACTGGAGGGGGTAAAGCGGGCCGCTAAAACAGATATGCTGACCGGCCTGCTCAACAGACGGGGATTTGAAGAATCGGTTTCAGACGCACTAAAACTTGCCCGAGAAATGCATTCCCCCCTATCCGTCATCATTGTGGACATCGATCACTTTAAACGCGTCAACGATACCCACGGTCACCTCATCGGAGACAATGTCTTAAAAATGCTCGCAAAACTTCTCAGGGAACACACAAAGGGCAAGGATATTGCCGCCCGGTTCGGCGGAGAAGAATTTATCCTTGTTCTGCCCGACACCCCTCTCAAAGGGGCCTTTGTTCTGGCGGAACAGATCCGCCTGAGCCTCAAAAGCATGCGGTGGGTCAACAAAAGCACCGGCAAACCCATCGGCGCCATTACCATCTCTCTCGGCGTGGCAACATACAGATCCGATGAAAGCCTGGATACACTGATCGAACGCTCGGACAATGCCCTGTATTTTGCCAAGGACACCGGCAGGAATAAGACCATTACCGAACTGGACATTGAAGCGGCCTGATGCTATGGTGATCCTTCTGAAAGGAGGGATATGAAAACCAATCGATACACCCTGACCATGCTGGTTGAAAACGAACCCGGAGTTACCGCCAGGATCACCGGATTATTTGCCGGCAGAGGCTATAATATTGAAACCATCTGCGGCGCTCCCACAGCCAACCCCAAGATGTCCAGAATTACCATTACCACCCTTAGCAACCCCTTGATGCTTGAGCAATGCATGAAACAGATCAAACGTCTGGTCAATGTAATCAAGCTTCGGGACATGACCAGCGAAAAAGCGGTGAAGCGTGAAATGGCCCTGATCTGCGTCAAGGCAAAGCCTGAACACCAGGAAGAGCTTAAAGAACTGATTCAGGATTTCTCCGGGAAAATGGTGGATGAAGGCTCCCAGCACTACATTTTTGAGGTAACCTGCGATGAGGACACCATTGATGTACTCTTAGAAAAGCTGACACCGTTTGGTATTAAAAAACTGGCCCGATCCGGCGTATTGGCCCTGTACCGGGAGCCGTAAGAAAACCATCGGCTCCATTGGCACAGTTTTTTGTCACGGTACGATTCAGGCCTGCCAGGATCGCATTTTGAGAATGCTTGGATCGGGGTGGGTCAGCTTGTACAATTGATAATCTGAAAAAGACATGGCATGGGATTTCAGCTTGCTGGCCCCTTTACCCCTGCCCGTTCTATTCCCAAGAATCTGCTGGATTTCTTCCCGAAGGGCCTTGATCTGATCCATGAGCATCTTCAGGGGATTTTCCGCAACTTCCTCTTCCGGTTGAAGGGTCAT
>PIVQ01000656.1 GCA_003354055.1 Desulfobacteraceae bacterium
CTGAAACTGGTTCGCCAGGAACTTGGCGGCGCTGTATCCACCCACGTGACCACTGATGTTTCTGCCGGTGCTGTTCTCACAGTTCGCCCGGGTGCTTTTGCTCCTGTTGACGGCGGTGATGCCGGTGGTACTGTTACGGATAAATCCTCCGATGCCGGTGATCTTACATCCAAACGTACTTTCCTGGAAGTGGTTGAAGCTGAAGTCGGCGATGTGGATATCACCAAATCCGACGTACTCGTATCCATTGGCCGCGGTATTGAAGACGAAGACAATATCGAAGTTGCTCAGGAACTGGCGGAAGCCATGAACGCAGTTGTTTCCTGCTCCAGACCGATTGTTGATGCCAAATGGCTTGAAAAATCCCGTCAGGTCGGAACTTCCGGTCAGACTGTTAAACCCAAGGTCTACATGGCCATGGGTATTTCAGGCTCCTTCCAGCACATGGGCGGCGTAAAGGGCAACCCCTTTATCGTTGCTGTTAACAAAAACCCCAAAGCCCCGATCTTCCAGGTGGCTGATGTGGGTATTGTTGAAGATATTCTTGACTTCATGCCTGAACTGGCTGAAGCCATCGAAGATCTCTAAGCCATACGCCTCTTTTTTTAAGAGTGCTTACAAAAGGCCCTGCAACTGGTTTGCAGGGCCTTTTTTTGTTTGAAATTGACATCAAATCCCGGATCATGTATTCATAGAAAACTTAAGATAGATAGACTTAGGTTCGCCGGTGGTACTCTTTCATTTCCATCTGAGTTTAATTCCTGACATCATCCACCGGGATTTAAAACAATAGTCGAAACAATTGTAAAACAGCGGTAAAAACCACTATTAACCAGTGGCCGATGTCTTTTTTAACGTATCACAGGAGACCCGTTCCGCGGGGCTGATGCAATGGCAGATATTCTTATCATAGACGATGATTCCCTGATTTGTGATTTATTGGTTCAATTGATGGAAAAACTGGGGCATCAGGGCAGTATCGCCTTGACCGGTGAACAGGGGGTTGAACTGGCACGTTCCGGCAGTTTTGACCTTGTTTTTCTGGATGTCAACTTACCGGATGCAAACGGAATGGATCTGATCCAGACTTTAAAGCAGTTGCCGTCATCTCCTGAAATCATCATTATCACGGGGGAGCACGAACCGGACGGGGCCAAACTCGCCATCATAGGCGGTGCCTGGAACTATCTTGAAAAACCCTTTTACCGCCAGGAGATCAACCTTCAGGTCGAGCGTGCGCTTCAATTCCGCAGGGAAAAGGGAAGGGTCTCAGGTTACCGGGGATTGAAACGTAACAATCTTATCGGTGAATCCGAACTGATTAAAACCTGCCTGGACCAGGTCCGAGGAGCTGCTTTTTCAGATGCCAACGTTATCGTCTCGGGAGAAAGCGGCTCCGGCAAAGGCCTGTTTGCCAAAACCATCCATTTGAACAGTGTCCGCTCCGGAAAAAATGTTGTTATTGCGGACTGTTCTGCCATGGTCTCTGACGTTGCAGAGCGAATGCTGTTTGGTGCCAAAGGTTATGAAACCGATTCCTGCGGACTGGTTGAAATGGCCCGCAAAGGCACGCTGGTTCTGGATGGTGTGGATCTCTTGCCATTAACGGTTCAAAGGATACTGTGCCACACCATGAAAGACAATTCCTATGTGCCGGTGGGGGGTAAAGAGAAAAGAAAAACCGGCTTCAGGGTCATTGCCACCACCAGTTGCGACCTTGATGCCATGACGGCTTCAGGTGCCTTTGATCGTGATCTTTTATACCGGCTAAAGGGAATCTGGATTAAGCTTCCCCGACTCAGGGATATCTCCGAGGATATTATCCCCATTGCCATTTATTATCTGGAGCAGTATTGTGAAAAATACAGGGTCGCATCAAAGGGGATTTCTCCGGAGTGCCTGGATATCATCCAGAATTATCACTGGCCCGGAAATGTCAGGGAACTGATCAATGCCGTTGACAAGGCAGTGGCCTCAGCCATACACGAGCCGGCAATTTATTCCATTCACCTGCCGTCACAGATCAGGTCCGATGTGATCCTAAGACAATTAAATTCCGACAGTCGTGGACAGAACCCTAAGGCTGCCGATGAACGAGAATCCCTTAGATCCTTTCTTGAAAGACAGGAGCGGGAGTATCTTCAACAGGTATACCGTCATACAAACAAGGATGTAAAAACAGCCTCCGATATTGCCGGGATATCAAAAGATGGTTTTTATACACGACTGAAAAAATACCAGATCCAATAAACCGGCACAGCCGTTCAAGCTTCTCTGAAATTTGAGAGGCAATCGATTGCATTACTCGACATGAGACACTCAAAACCTTATATGAGTGCCATGATGGGCTTTTTGAGCCGCATGAATGAACTTGACCGGGATTGATAATAAATATTTCATTTTTCGATACTTGGGTAGTGCTGTCCGGGTGGGTAATTATCCTTTTGCCTTGTTCAACGATGCCGATAACGTATGTTTTATGAATATGCCGACGAAAATCATTTATGATATTTTGTCCTGAAATGACTTCTACGCCTGAGATACAAGGGAGATTGAACAGTTGTATACTTTCGTTTTGTATTTTCATTTAACCTCCCTTAAATATCCGGGCTAAAGCATGGCGGGAAAAAATTTAGCCAGCAGCGTTAAACCGCTTTTGCCTGCACGGACCATATGGCTTTCTCCTTTAGGGATTACCGCCATTTTTCCCAAATGATAACCAAAGGTCTCTTCAATAAGTTGGCATGACCCGTCACCCTCAATAACCTCATGGAGTTCCAGTTGATTCTCATGGCAATGTTTATTGATATTGTTTCAGTTCCCATTGAAAATTCTCCTTTTTAAAATGAGTTGGTTTTTTGCGGAGTATAATCAATTTGGAGAATGAAATATTGAATGATCTTGCTGTTTTTACGGAAAATCCGTGTAGCTTCATGACGTTAATCATTTTTTGTCAAAAAAAGATGTTTTAGTAAAACTATTAGTTGATTTTAAAATGTAATAACTATACATTAAATGGTGAAAAATAGCTTTGTAAAGATAGTAAGTATCCATAAGCGTGTTTTGAAGGAGAACGTCTATGAAGCGACTATTGAAACCGGTTTGTGTTTTTATTGCTATGATTTTAGTACAATTGGTTGTTTATTCTTTTATAATAGAACCGTATATTATCTCATGGGGCGCATCGGACGAAGAGGTAGTCATGCCTATAGCCGGCGATACCCTTGCCCCTTATAGCAGCTCAACCCGTGGCATTACAATTAACGCACCCTCATCCCGTGTCTGGCTTTGGATTATTCAGCTGGGGGCGGATCGAAGTGGGTTTTTCAGTTATGATTTTCTTGAAAAGGCACTTGGGTATCAGGCGCGGGTTCCTGCAAAACCATTTCCGGAGTTTACGGATATGGAGCAGGGCAGGGTGATTCCCGGGACTATAGCAAATAGAAAAGCCCTGATTGATTACAGCTGGCCGGTATTGCAGGTTGAACCGGGCAAATCATTTGTACTCGGCAACTGGGGGGCTTTCTTAATAGAACCGATAAATGAAATGCAGTCCCGGCTTATCGTAAGAACACATGGCCGGGAAATAACATCTTTTGGAGACAGGATCGGACATTTTATTATGATTCCGCTTCATTATATTATGGAACGGAGAATGATGATCGGTTTTAAATCATGTGCTGAAACTGGAGTGCATCGTTCTGGAATTCCTGACATACTCTGGTTTTCAGGAATTGTCTTTTCTTTTATGGGGATTATTATTCTCATTATTATTAATAACGGCAGGAAGTATCTGATACCGGTGTTATTTGGCGTTGTCTGGCTTCTCCCGCTGCTGGTTTTAAATCCGGAGCCTGTTTACAGTATAAGGCTGTTGATCATTATCAGCGTTACCATCATTATCTTGTTGTTTAAGAAGTCTGATCAATTAGAGAAATGAAATATTGTATGATCTTGCTGTTGTTTGGGGATGAATTTGAAATCTTCGTTTTAACTGTCCTTTTTATAGGATATTTCCTTTGCACGTACTTAATTTTGTTGTGGATCTCCGATAACTAAATTTATCCAGTTTGTGATGGTTTCCATTGCGGTTTCATCAAAAGTGGTATCAATCCAGACGTAATCTTCCGGTAAACCGTTTTTTGAGGGCTGAAACA
>PIVQ01001479.1 GCA_003354055.1 Desulfobacteraceae bacterium
TATATATAGTGTCTTGCTCCATGGAGGATTACCCGAAGAATCTGCAAGAGTTTGAGAAACGGTTTTCGACGGAAGCGGCATGTCGCGAGTATCTGCTTGAGTTGCGGTGGCCAGAGGGATTCATCTGTCCCCGCTGTGGGGGTCGAAAGGGATGGTCGACAAAGACCGAAAAGATTATCTGCGCTGGGTGTCGATACGGAATGACGGTTACAGCCGGTACTATTTTTCAAGATAGTCATCAGCCGTTGACAAATTGGTTTCGGGCAATGTGGTGGCTGACCAATGAGAAGTCGGGGCTGAGTGCACTCAGCCTGCAACGACTCCTGGAGATCGGGAGTTATCGGACGGCTTGGACCATGTTGCATAAGTTGCGATCTGCGATGGTGAGGCCAGGGCGAGATCGGCTTGTGGGAAAGGTTGAAGTCGATGAAGCCTATATTGGGGGCGAAGAGGAGGGGGTTCGCGGAAGACAGATTGAAGGGAAGACGTTGGTAGTCGTTGCGGCAGAAGAGGATGGGAAAGGGATTGGCAGAATCCGCATCGGGCAGGTTGCGGACGCCTCGGCCAAAAGCCTTCATGGCTTTATTAAGGAATCGGTTGATCCCTGTAGTGAGGTGCATACCGATGATTGGAAGGGATATCATGGTCTTGAAAAAGCAGGTTATCGTCATAGGATCACCAATGTGAGCAAGAGTTTGGAACCAGCGCATAAGCTCCTTCCCCGCGTCCATCGAGTCATCTCGCTGGCGAAGAGATGGCTCCTTGGAACTCATCAGGGCGCTGTCAGTCATGAGCATTTGCAAGGATACCTCAATGAATTTACATTCCGATTCAACCGACGAACTTCCACACATCGTGGAAAGCTCTTCTACCGTTTGGCTCAGCAATCCGTGGCCGTTGAGCCCATCGTTTACCGATCTTTGGTCAGGGACGTCAGAGAAATGAGACAACTCCGCAAACAGAAAACATATGATCACCACAACATCTAGGGGGTGGTGTCGTCAAGTGCATACCCCC
>PIVQ01000657.1 GCA_003354055.1 Desulfobacteraceae bacterium
AATTAAGTCGGTTTCATATGCTGTTTTTTAGAACTGATAACAATCGGGAGTGTGTAGTACGGCCCAAAAACAAATCAAAAATATCGCTTGATTTTTTCCTGGTGCTCTTAATAGAATAATCTCCTTCCCTTTCGAAGATCCTCCAGGATAAAGAGATTAATATAATATGTTGACTGTTGCATTTCCCTACAGGAAATGATTAGCTCCAGATTAATAGAAAAGTGATCTCGATAGAATCGGGCTTTCAATTTTTTCAATAAATTCGAATTAACACAAGGGAATTAGGCCCGATTTATACTTTAATATCAACTTATCAGGGAAAATTGACCTGATAATAAATGGTTATGCGTCTTAATTAGGATATGATTAAACAACTTACTCGAATTTATGCAATAGTGTTAGCTTCGCTGATTTTGTGGGCTTGGTACACTGAATTTCGATTCTTTGATTCGACGGCAGAGCATCTTTTACCTATTATATCGCTATCTATTGTGTCGCTGCCTGTATCTCTTACTCTTGATCCACTAATAAGTCATTGGCCAGAGTTTTTTATGAAACCATATATGCAGCTTTCGTATCTAACTTTTTGCGCTGTTTTTCAGGTTGCAGTCGTGTTATCGGTAGCCAACTTTATTTTTAATGATAAGGTAAAAAAATAATAGTGTACGCATAACCCATCGCTGGAGTAGACCCGGCTTCCAAAGTTTCAGCCTTAATATAAAATGCAATAATGCTGAATTTGTGAGTATTATGCCCCAGGCGACTCAGCTCAAACGTTAAAAAGTAATGATTATAGAATAATCTCTTTCATTTTTAAAATTCTGAGATTGCCTGCCAGAATTTCTGAGATTACGTGCCGCGTTACAATGGTTGCTGGTAAAGATTTCTATGTAATCTTTACAGTTGCAATTTTGAACAGGGTACTGATATTCTCCAATTATGTTTAGTTTAGGATTTTACCCAAACAGTATTTAAATCGGTTGGATATTATTCAAATTTTCAGAATATCCAGTGAGCTAACAATTTTCGAATGATACCCAGGTCTGTTAATCAACTTAACGTTAAGGGTTTAAATATGTCAGCCATAGAGGACAAAATAGATGATTTTTGCGGGTATTTTTATGGACAAATCGAATCAATTCGCGCGTTAAATATAGTTGAAGGCAAGGATGAATCCCGAGAGAGCGAAAATTTTCAAATTAAGTTTTTCAAAAAAGTATTACTAATAACCGCATTAGATACACTTGCTGGTATCCGCTTTCCAAAACAAAGATTTCCATCTCTAAATAAGAAAAATCGAAATAGATTTATTAGGTTTCTTGAAGTATCAAGATGTTGGCAAGGTGGTGAATTGGTGAGCATACCTTTCTTGTCTGAGTCCAAAAATAAAGGTTCACTATCAGATGGTCTGTTAAGGTTCTATGTTACAAGAATAATGAGCAAATTTAATACTGACGGATCAATTAATATACCAAGTAAAGGAATTGATCAGCCCAAAGAAGCACTATTTGAATTGGCGACCACGGAGCAAGAAGAAAAGGCCATTATGGAATGTCAGCATTATGAGCTTATGTACCGCTATAGGAATTATTTGATACATGAATCAAGGGAACCCGGTAATGCGATGGAAATTTTACCAGATGAAAATGATCCTTATTATCATAGTTATATAGGCCAAGACAAATTAGTATTAGCGTATCCCTTAGAGTTATTTGTGAAGCTATTAGAAAATGCAGTAGATTACCTTTCCAAATATTTAAAGACTCATAAATTGAATCCATATGATTTTGTAGAAGAAGAAACAACGAGGTGGTAAGCCCCTTAACAAAGTGGTTGAGAGAGACGCGAAAATCTTCGGCGATCTTATCGGGCAAGGCTTTGGGTGCGCTCCTCACCTTTGGCGTTAAAAATCAACTTATTACATTAATCTCTTGCCACTTCAAATATACCCCATTGTAAAGAGATTAATATAATAAGTTGCCTATTGCAATTTTAGTCAGGGTATTGATATTCTTCAATTTAGTTGAAAGATTTATTTTGATAAAATCGGTTATAAAGTCTTAAATAAATCTGAATTTACACAAGGCAAATTTGCCTGTCTTCCACACTAATATCAACTGGGAACATTGACCTGATAATAAATGGTTATGATCTATAAAAAATGAATGAAGAAAAAATAGGATTATTCTTTACCACAATTTATTTGATTTTAAGCGGAGTCATCTTTTATTTTGTATGGTTTAAAGATGGAGCAAATAAGTTGAATCGGCTTGCGATAAAAGTTTTAAATTATTCAGTAAATAAAAAACCTTCGACCTTCTATAAAGTCGAAAATAATCCGTCTATGTATAAAAGTGGATCGTTGCTTGTTTTTTTATTTGGTATTTATGCTTTTTTAAAAACTATTCACGACCTCTTATGATATTTACTTATACTGAGGCTCGACTCATAACACTCACTGGACGGGACCGCGAGCAACTCAGACGCCTTTTTTAAGTGTGGTTGTGCGGCCGTCAGTTCAACCGTTCTCTACACTATGGGAAATAAATGAAGCTAATTTTTGCAATAATAATACTTGCCACTTTTGGAATTGCCACTATTGGTTTTTTTCTCTGCTTAAGTATCATTATCAATTGTTACTCTCTAAAATCTTATCTTGAAATACAGTACCCTCAAGTAGCCATAGTTTTTAGAAAAGAATTCAACATTTTTGAACAAAGAAAATTTTTGGAAAAATGTGATGTTGACGATATGGAGATGCAAAACAAATTATCCCGAATTGAGAGGCATAGTAGAGCCTGTCCCAAAACTCAATAAAGGCTTGCATGGTTAAATCAGGCTGATATTATGCAGCCGGAATTTATTATAACCATATCATAAGGATGACAGCAACAGATGGCACGCGGTTTTATAAAAGGTGACAGAGATCAAATGTTCCTCCTTCCTCCCTCGGTGGACGATTGGGTTTCAATGGATCATCCCGTCCGGTTTATCCAGACCTGCCTGGACCAAATTAATCTCCAGTCTTTTTATGAAAGCTATGCAAGTGAAGGCCGCCCACCTTATGATCCGCAGACAATGCTTGGCATTCTGGTATACGCCTACAGCAAAGGTATGCGGTCCTCTCGTAAGATTTCAAAAGCTTGTGAGGATGAAATTCCTTTCCGTTGGATAAGTGGTAACATCGCGCCAAATCATCGTGCCATTTGTAGATTTCGGGCACGCCATGAAAAAGAATTCAAAACACTTTTTAATGAAACGCTGCGTTTGTGTTCCGAATCCGGCCTCTTCAACCTTGGCAAAATCTTTCTCGACGGAACTAAAGTCAAAGCCAATGCCGCATTGTCGGCCAACCATACTCTTGACCACATAAACAAGATCCTCGAAGAAGCTGATGCTGTGGATAAAGCAGAAGATGAGAAATTCGGGGAATCGGAACGTGGCGACCGACTTCCCAAGGAATTGACAGACCCCAAAGAACGAATCAAGCGGATCAAAGCGGCTAAAAAGCGTCTTGATCGGGAACTGAAGAAAAAACAGAACGAACAGGCCGAGAAAGTCAAAGAGCATAAGGCATCAGGTCCTAAAAGGGGGCGAAAGCCCAAATCTCCAGATGACGTGAAAATTAAGAAAAAAGCCAACATCACCGACCCCGAGAGCCGGATAATGAAAAATCGAAGTGGCTTTGTCCAAGCTTACAACTGCCAGGCCGCGTGCAGCGAGGACCAAATAATAGTGTCTGCGGATGTCACTCAGGACGAAAACGACCTCTATCAGCTTGAACCTATGTTGGAACAGACCACTTCTACCCTCCGGGACTCTGGAGTTGACGGAAATGTCGAAGCACTCGCCGCCGATGCAGGATACTTCCGTGAAGACCTTGCTATCGGAGATCTTGAAAAGGACGGCCCGGCGTTATTGATCTGTACCAAAAAGAGCCATAAACTTCGGAAAGAGTTGAAAGAGAAGGGAGCACCCAGAGGAAGAATCCCTAACAACATATCAAATCGGGACAGGATGGATCGGCGTTTGCTGACCAAAAAAGGTTACGCCATCTATAAAAAGAGAAGCTACACCATTGAACCGGTTTTTGGCCAGATAAAGCAATGCCTGAACATGGACCGATTCTTAAGACGTGGCCTGAAAGCAGTAAC
>PIVQ01000658.1 GCA_003354055.1 Desulfobacteraceae bacterium
GTGAGGATAAACGGACTATTGGCATCGGCTTCGAACCACGTCCAGCCGTGAGGCGGTTTACACATCGATAGATCGCCGCTTTTACCCACACGGCTAGGCCAAACCTGAGTTTTCATATACTCGATTGCTTCGTCTCTCGTTGCTGCTTTTTTCATTTGTCTACCTTTCTATTCTGGGATTTTCAATGCGTTTCGATTATTTCGATCATGACTTTAGTAGTGCTTTTGCCCTGTCCCATGCTTCGTGTTTACGATCACTTATTGCAATTATATCCTGCAAAACCTCCTGTAATTTGAAGTTCTTTTCCTGTAAATCAGAGTGAAGATTGCTGTAATTCTCCGCCAGCATTTTTGCAACTTTCTGCGTTGCCTCATCTGCGCTAAGGTCTTCACCAAGTTCAATTGTGCCGTCAGGGTTTATTGTCAGCCAAGCTTTGTTTACATCCATGCTAAACGAATAATTTGTTTCACCCATAGAAATCACCTTCAATTTCACGAACCCTATCTTGGTATTCATGGAGTTTTGTATTTTCTTCCAGAAGACCGGCGTTTTCGGCTTTGAGATCGACTACCTCTTTTTGTAGCCGTTCGATTTCGACTTCTTCCAAAGTGGTCATATCAAAAATTCCCGCCGGCCGTATCTGCTTGACCGAAGGTACAAGGCCCACAAAGCCCGGTGACTGGCACAATGGGAGATTGACCACAAGCCGAGCATGTTTGTGACCAATCTGCTTCGAAATCTTCCTCCATTTCCTCTTCTGCAGAAGGAGTACCGGGAGGCACGACGAGCTCAGTTGCGGTATATATCGAAACCCTTGTTTCTGGGTGAGCGGCGCGGATATGATCTCTCATCGCCTCCAAACTATCACATTGCTTTTTACAATGCCCACATATGGCAGTCGGGTGCTTTTTCTTGAACTGCTTCAAGCTCAATCTTTTACTCATTTTTTAACCTTTCTTGAATTGCGTTTATCCCGATCAATATTGAATTCCCGTCTGAATGTTCCGTAATACCGGGACACCGTGATTTTCGGTATCTTCAGATCATCAGCACATTGCTGTTGCGAGGCGAGGGGATAGGTTCGGATATAGGCAGAGATCCGCCGTTTATTCCGTTTTATCTTCTCACCGCGCTTTATTTTCTCGTCACTCATATCTTTCTTTCTCTCTATATTTAATGATAAATAAAACATCACCAAATCAGTTGCCATGTCAGTTATCGACTGATATATATATAATCATAGAAACGCATCAAGGGATAGCAAAAAATGACACGAAGAAACGCAATAGAATTCATGAAGGGCAAGCGGTGGCCTTTAATCGTCGGTCTTCGTTTCACCCTGCAGCGTCCTCCAGAGGGTTGGATCTGGGCAAGTGCAGGAGTGGGACAATTCCCAATTCTGAAGCACCCAACATTGAAGCGCCCGATCACTAAAAGCCAAATCATTTAAGGGATAGAGAAAAATGCCAAAATTTATAGACAGAGCAACGTTCAAAGATCAGAACCACGATTTCAAAAATCTTGATAGGGTCATAGTCAGGGTGCGTGAGAATTGCGTAACCCTCACAAATTTTGACTATCAAGATTCTGCTACTGTTGTGCTGACGATGAGTGAGGCAAAACGCCTAAGCGAATTCCTATCAGAAGCGACCAAAACGGGGGAAAAATAATGAAAAGCGTTGTATTCAAAGATATGAACGAGGACGATTTCAAAGGAGATTGTTTGATCGTAAAAGTGCCAGAACGTCTGACCGATAAATACGTTATTTTTCATGCCTTCGAAGGCGGCGAGGATTGCGGCGTTGAACTCACGATGTCAGAAGCAAAACGCCTTGGCGAAATGTTAATCAAAGCAGCAGGGGAAGAATAATGCAGACCGCACTTTTAGTCATCGTCGTTTATCTACTTATCAACCTAGCCGCACAGGTGGGATGATGAACCAATTTGAAAAAGTCCTGATGGAAGTCACCGCACAGGATTTATCGCTTTTGGAATATGCCATATATGATCGCATGGTAATGCTCAAGCAAAAATACGCGGCTTCAGATTTTGAACTTCAGGAAGCACTTGACGAATATAAGATGCTGTTGAAAAAGATTGAGAATATGTCCGAAAGCTTCACGTGAAACATAAATAAAATATAACCGGAGGCGGCAATAAAACGGTGCCATTATCGGATAGATATATAGAATAAAGAAATCAGGAGAACGGGAGGGGCGAAGGGATGATCTGGAAATCTACCAAGCCCACAAAGGTAATCCTGCTAGGGGAGAGCGTCGGTGTCGGATCTGACCCTCTCCCCGCTTTATCAATCTAAGGGATACAATAATGCCAAATGAATATGAAAACCACAAACATTACGAAACAGCCTATCGCGCCCACACAGGCACAAGCTTCTCACCAGAAAAACGCGCAGCAAGTTATTGCTCCGATTTCGATCAATCAATTAGTCAGTTAAAAAGCTTGGATGTTCCACAGGCAAAAATAGATAAATATGAATCCCTTTGGGTCAATCATATGAGGGCGAAAGGCCGTTGCTTGAGTTCCATGATAACAGGCCCGGCGAACTTCCCTGTCAGGAGAAACGAGAAGGCCAACAATGCAGAACGCAAGGCTGGTGAGACCT
Organism: Desulfobacteraceae bacterium; assembly: GCA_003354055.1. The sequence goes on from PIVQ01000658.1 coordinate 2,627, forward strand.
GTTTTGATTACTTTGAAAAGCTGGTCAAGGATATCAAGAAAGAAGAATATTACCGCAAAAATCCAGAAGCGCGCCCGGTGATGTCTGGGGATGCCGACGCCGTAGAGCGCCTTGAAAAACAATTAGCCGCGGTTAAAACTGCCCACCAGACAATGGTTGAGGCAAACAAAATACTGCGTAAAAAACCTCTGGATATGGAAAAGCTAATTGAAGTAATGGGCAATGAAAAGAGAGCAAAAGTAATTTTGGAGCCTGATAGTTTCGGTGATATTGGCTTTCCAAAATATAGCTTGAATAATAATCGCGCCAAGATCAAACGGCTGGAAGATCGTATTTCGGGTCTGACCAGAACGAAGTCAAAACCCACACAAGAAATCACCGTCAATGGTGTTAGGGTTGTCGATAACCGCGAAGACATGCGGCTTGAGTTATATTTTGATGGAAAACCGAGCCCTGAAATGCGAGCGATCCTAAAGAAAAATGCTTTCAAGTGGGCGCCTAGCAAGGGCGTGTGGCAACGCCAACTTACAAATAATGCTATGTCTGCGTTTAAGAATTTCGTTAAACCGGAAATTGAAAAATTGGAGGAAGACCGTTGAAAAAACTTGAAATAGGTGATCTCTGCTTATCGAGATATAGGGTCGATGGCAGGGTTTATAAAATCACTGGCGTCTATCAGGACGGTTGGAAAGTCGATGTCGAATACCATGGAATGATTGTCGCCGGGAAGATCGTTGAAGAAGACGAAATGATGAAAAACAAGTTGATAGGCTACGATTTCCAGACCTTTGTTAAGATCGAAATGCAGGAAGTTGAAGTCTTCTCTGCAACCTATCATGAACAGGGATCAGATCTACAGACCCGCCTTTTCATGGATCAGGAAGAAGCCGACAAATGGCTATGGTCTAAGCTCTCAGATCAACCCTACTCGCTCGGCGCTCACTCAGCCATGCTTGAGCTTGGTGATGATTTCGATAGAACGTCCCACATTCTCAAAATGCCAAAGGTGTAAAATGGTAAAATGTATTTGCTGCGGAACCGATATCGTGCACCCGCCACGCATCAAGATCGTTGAAGAAGTCGCCGCGGTACTTCTGGATGAAAAATGGTATAAATTGCAGCCGGGAATATGCCGGTTTCTAAAAATACTATGGGAGCAATCACCAAACCCCGTTCATATCGATAGATTGATATTTGCTTTGGACAAAAATACCGGCGATATGAGGACCAACGAGCAAACGATCAGGACATACGCTTCAAAATTACGGTCAACATTCAAAGGTACCGACTTGAATTTGTTAAATAGTGTCAATTCAAGGTATCAGTTAATCCTTATCCCGCCCGATACAACAGACTGAAAAATATAATCTTTTTCAAAAAATACGGTTTCAATGGATTAAAACTGTATTAACATTTTAAGGGCTTCAAGCTACCCACGCTGAAGCATTCCTTAAAACCTATGGCAGGTGAAAAAATGAAACTCCATCCCAAAGCAGGGGGCTATTTTATATTAGCCACCGTCGCAAT
>PIVQ01000073.1 GCA_003354055.1 Desulfobacteraceae bacterium
TCCATGACACCTCCTTATTTTGAAGCCATTTTTGCAGCCAGGTGAATGGCGTCTTTAATCCTCGGATGGGTGCCGCAGCGGCACACCAGGTTGTCCATCTCCTCGTTGATCTGCTCATCAGAGGGGTTGGGTTCCTTTGACAGGAAGTCCACGGTCTGGAGCATGATGCCAGGCTGGCAGTAGCCGCATTGAGGCACCTGCTTTTCAATCCAGGCCAACTTCACCGGATGATCGTCCCGAAGGCCTTCAATGGTGGTAATCTTGTTTCCCAGGACCTCTTCAACGGCAAGGCCGCATGAACGGTAAGCCTCTCCGTCAATAAGTACCGTGCACATGCCGCATTCCTCAATGCCACAGGTATACTTCACGCTGGTAAACCCGAGGTTATCCCTCAACACCCATAAAAGGGGCGTATCCGGGGCCACATCAGTCTGCATTTTTTTACCGTTCACATATAAAGTGATCATGTATCCTCCTTATCCGGGATGGATTATTATATTAACAAACCTTGACTGTAATTTGTTCACCGGCCAGTATCCTTGGAAAAATCGAATCGAACACTTTGAGACGCAATCTTATTGAGCATGGAAACCATAAAAATGGCACCCGGTAATTCCGGGTTGACATAGCATACAGGTTATGCACCGGATTTTTCAACCCCACTAGGTGTAATAATATTCGAATCCGTGGATAAACCACCTGGGGGTAAGATCACAAGACAGCCCGAAGAGAAGTGCAGAACGATGATGTTAAGACTTGAAAGAATCTCTTTAGAAGTAGAGAGGCCTCATTCTAAACGATTTTCTTATTGAAAGTGTCATACGTTATCCTTGAATCGCTATTCAATTGATATTCTGAATAAGAAAACGACACTAAAGATGCAGTATATTAATAGTTAATTCATTGTATTACATTAAACCTTATACCCCATTAGACTTACTATATGACTAACAATAAGAATATCAATTTGATTTATGGGATGATAAAGTGGCTTAACCTCGATTACACTTTTGCCGGGGTGGTGGAGCTAAAGACTCTGCCACCCCGGCAAAATTTACAAATTCTACTTTTTGGGTTTCTTGACCGGCGACTTCGATCCTTTGGCTTCATGTTTAATGATTCCAATACAGCCGCAGCCGCAATCTCTTTTTTTCTCCGGAATGTGTGTCTGTTTTTTTTCGGACATTTGCCTCACCTCCTTTCGTGTCGGATTTGACCTTATTCTCTGTGCGCCATTGCAGTGGGTGACAGAGATAAGAACACCTCAAATTTTCAGAGCTGCTTTGGCAATATCCTGCTTAAGCCATTCAGATGTTTTAAAATGGAGTGTCAGCCCCCGGGCATCTCTGAAAAGACGTTCAACAGCATAGTCCCGGCAATACCCATGACCTCCCATAACCTGTATGGCTTTGTTGGTGACCTCAACAGCCATTTCAGATGCATACAGCTTTGCCTTGAATCCATTTTGGGCAACGGTACCCGGTACGGCATCTGCTTCAGAGGCACACGCATTAAGATAGACTTCTGCTGCCTCGCTTCCTATAATCATGTCGGAGAGCAGGAATTGAACCCCCTGATGGACTCCGATGGGTTGACCTCCTATCATCCTTTCGCCAGCATGTTTAACGGCTTTCTCCACAGCTGCCTTTGCAATTCCTGAGCAAATGGCTGCGGCCCCGTAAAACCCCCATCCGATGAGCGATTTTCCAATAACCTGGAGCCCGTAGCCTTCATCACCGATAAGGTTTTCCGCAGGAATCCTGCAGTCCTTAAAAAACATTTCCCTTGAAGATGTGCTTCTTAACCCCATCTTCTCCTCAGCCTGACCGAATGAGAGTCCGGGCGTATCTTTCTCAACGAGAAGGGTACTCATTCCTTTCGGACCTGTTTCAGGATCTGTCCTCACCAAAACCAGATAGGCGTCCGCTTCGCCTCCGGAGGTAATAAAAAATTTGGAGCCGTTTAGACAATAGGAGTTGCCGTCTTTGATTGCCGTGGTGGAAATAGCCCCGGCATTGCTGCCCGACTCCGGCTCATGGACGGCAAAAGCCCCGAGCGCTTCGCACCTTGATAATGCGGATAACCATCTTTTTTTCAGATAATCACTCCCTGCAACTTCGATTGCCTTTGCCAAAACCACATGGGATGTAAAGATGAGAGCTGTTGAGGCACAGGCTTTGGCAAGCTCCTGCACAACAGATGCGAAGCATACCCGCCCTTCTCCGGCACCGCCTTCTTTTTCGGACATAACGGCAGCGGGCAGCTCAACCTCCCCTATTAAGCGAATGACGTTCCAGGGAAAAGTTCCCTTTTGGTCCGCCTCCGAAGCCTGGGGAGCAATTTGTTCCTTTGCGATTCTTATGGCAAGCTGCCTGATTTGGTCCAGTTGATTATTGGCCCTGTTCTTCGTCTCCATGCCTTCCCTCCTCTTCTATCGGTTAAGCGTTTAAGAAATTAATTATTTAAGCAATTACTGAAATATGAACCCCAAAAAAAAGAGGACAAAAAAAAGAGAACCTATTTTTTTTTATCCAACTCATCCATCCTGCCTCGCACCTCTTCTAGCTCCTTTTCCAACTCCTTTTCCCAGTTTTTAAGAAGGTCCAATTTGTCCGGGGCCGAATCTAATTCTCCATCACGAATCTTTCCGCTTCCTTTACATCCGCATGAGCAGACTTGGGAAAGAAGTTCATGACATTTCTCCAAAGCCTCTTCGTTCACTCTATAAGGCACCCAATATCCCTTACGCTCATTGCGGACCAACCCAGCATGCCGGAGAATCTTAAGATGCTGCGAAACAGCAGAAGAAGTTATCTTAAGTGTTTCCGACAGTTCGTTCACCCCTAACGGACCCTTTTCTTTTAAAAGATCAATAATCCGTATTCGGTTTTCAACACCAAGAATTTTGAACATTTCTGCTTGCTTGAGTATCATTCAGACACCTTATTTAAGTTATGACTTAAATACTGAACCAGATCGACCCTACTGTCAATACTTTTTTATAAAAGCCTAATGGTAAAATGACCTGAGTTTGTGTTCTGCTACTGCCACGGCCGCCCCGCCGGGCACGGATACAGCAATATCACATCCGTGCCAGGCGGGGTCATATTTCGAGGCCGGACATCGTTATGCCGGACTGAGTTGGTTTTCTCGTCCATCGGGAAGCTCTTCTGCAAACCATCTGTCATCGCCACCCATAACGTTATAGACTTCCGTAAACCCCATTTTCTTCATCAACTTCATAGCGATCTCGCTACGGACACCAACCTTGCAAATGACAATATAAATTTCATTTTTATCCAGTTGAAAGAGGTCATCCTTAAACGTCGAAGAAAAGAAATCCATATGCCTGGAATCGGACAGATGATAATCAAGGTACTCCTGCTCGGTCTTTACATCAAGGATAACAATGCGTTTATCCTGACTTCCCTCCTGAAGCATTTCAAGGGTCTCCATTGGCGTGATATCTTTAGAAATCCCATTATCGGCTTCATAGCCGGCCGGGAAATACATCATATTATCTTTAATCCAATTGGGGTCTGAAAACATTTGACAGGGACTTCCCTTTGAGGAACTACTATCACTGCCTATAGAGTTTGCTTCCTCTGTGCCGGCCTGGCAACCACATGCGTTGTTTAATTCCATTTTCATCTCCTTCTTATGAGTTGATTTTTACACAAATTTTTCATTGTCTGAGTAGGAAGACGATGAAAATTCTAAAAAGGATACACTTTATTTATAAAAATCAGGGATTCCCCGATTGATTTCAAATTATTAAAATTCTATGATGGCGGTATCGTAATTCTTGAGCATCATTAAAATTTCTGTTTTTCTGTTCACATCTATTCCATTTCTTTCATTATCTCAGTGAACATCACAGAATCGAAATCCAAGCCCCGGGAGGCAATCATGCGAAAAAAAAGTATCTATGCATTAGCGTTAGTCCTTTTGTTAACTTTGTCATCCTTTGTTTATTCTGAACCGCTTTACGGGCCGGCATCTTTTTCCGCAACAGAAAAAAACTGGTTCTCCAGGAATTATCACCATCTCTCCTTTCGGCATATTCAGCTTGAGACTGCTGTTAAAGAGGGTAAAATTATTATCCGCAAGCCTTCTGATAAAAAAATCAAAAGAGGGTTAGTGGTGTTCAATCACCGATTTATCCCTTTAAAACGCCTGATCAGGGGCAATGAACCTTTGCTTGAAGTCAAAGTAAGGCTGAAAAAGTTAAACAGCCTGTTTGTTTATTTTACGGGAGAGAAGAATGCCTCAATAACCATAGAGTTAAACAGTGGTGCTGCGACTCCCGCGCCCGAGGTCATTAGTTTTTCAGCCGTTCCGGATACCATTGATCTCGGCCAGAGTCTCGACCTGCAATGGGAGGTGGAAAATGCAGATACCGTTTCCATTGACAACAGTATCGGTGCAGTCGACACTGCCGGCTCTTTATCTGTTTCACCCACTGAATCAACAACATATACCCTGACGGCAGAGGGGCCAGGGGGAACAGCTTCAGCCGACGTTCCCGTGACTGTTAACATCCCACCGCCAACAGTCACCATTAACGTATCCCCGTCTTCTATCACCGCGGGAGAAAGTGCGGTCCTCTCCTGGCAATCTGAAGATGCATCTTCCTGTACCATAAACCCAGATATCGGACCTGTGGACCTAAGCGGTACCAGTACAGTAAACCCGAAAACCACAACGACTTATACCATTACAGCCTTAGGGCAAAACGGAGATACTATAACCGATTCAGCGACATTATCTGTCTCAGGGCCTCCTGTGATCAATGTCGGAGCATCATTGATTCGTATCAAAAAAGGAGAGCCTGCTCAACTCAACTGGACCTCTGAGGGTGCGGACCTGGTTCACATTGACCAGGGAGTCGGCTTTGTGTCTGAAGCCGGGACGGTTTCGGTTTCTCCCGAGACCTCCATTACCTATATCATAACAGCATCAAATGCATTTGGCGCTTCAAGTGAAACCGTGAAAGTCAAGGTGCTAAGCGCACCGGAAACCCTTCCCGAAGGATCTTTCGGAATCAACTACCAGGATCTCATTCCGGAAGATGCGACACTTGAGGCCTATGATACCCGAAGGTTCTCTCTCATGACCGGGCTGGTTACGGGCATTGACGGCACTCCGGTGAACGATGTAGACATCATGGTCTTTAACCATCCTGAATACGGCACAGCCTCAACCGATGAAGAAGGCCGGTTTGCCATACCCGTGGAAGGCGGAGAAGACTTGACCCTGTCCTATGAAAAACAGGGAATGATTACCGTTCACAGAAAGGCCTATGTGCCTTGGAATGATTTTGCCGCTCTTGAAACGGTGCAAATGATTTCTGAAGATACTGTTTCAACACAAATTGTTTTTGACGGTGATGCTTCCTCTGTTTTTATCCATCGATCTACGCCAATAACGGATGAACTCGGTACCCGTTCCGTTACTCTTATTACAACCGGTGATAATCAGGCCTTTGTAACGGATAAAGACGGCAATGATGTAGTTGAACTAAAAACCATTAATGTCCGGGCGTCTGAATACCAGACCCCGGAATCCATGCCGGCTGTTCTGCCGCCTACATCAGCCTTTACTTATTGTGCAGAGTTATCCGTTGACGGAGCCCAGCGGGTGAGATTTGAAAATCCGGTGACCGCCCTTGTGGATAATTTCTTGGGTTTTGATGTGGGGACCCTCATCCCGGTGGGCTCCTATAACAGGGACTGCGGCTGCTGGATCCCTGAAAACAATGCCTGGGTGGTCAGGCTGTTGGATACGGATGCCGACGGCATTGTCGATGCAATGGATGTAGACGGAGATGACCAACCCGATGATTTGAACCGGGACGGCTCTGTAAATGATGAGGCCACTGGCCTGGATGATCCGGATGAATACCAGCCTGGGAAAACCATGTGGCGTTTTTTGGCGAAGCATTTTTCGCCTTGGGATACAAATAGCCCTGCAAATTTCCCTCAGGGAGCAATAGACCCGAACTCAAATCGTCTCCCCTATGTGGACAAACAAAAATTAGAAGAGGATGATTGTAAAAACGACATTAACTCATATGTTGAAGAACGAAGCCGTATTTTCCATGAAAGCATTCCCATTCCGGGTACGGGGGTGAATCTCCACTATTCAACGGTAAGCCTGTCAGTCAATAAAACCGAGATAAACATACCTGTATCAGGGGATACCGTTCCAGAGACCCTTGAAGGGATAAGCCTTGTGATAGATATTGCCGGGAAAGAATATTCATACTCGTTTGACCCGTTACCTAATATCAATCATCAGTTTTTATGGGATGGGCTTGACGTCTTCGGCAACACTGTGACGACTCCTGTTCAGGCAAAAATTAAAATCCATTTTCTATATAGAGGGTATCTTGGCACTTCTTCAAAAGATTTTTATGCAGAGTTTGTTAAATTGTTTGCTAAATATCCAGAGATTTATACCCCGGTTGATGCACGATTAAATCTAAAAAAAACACAATCCCATATCGTAATATTAGATCCGCCAAAGATAAGTACCGGAACATATTTACGTACGCTGGCAGAAGGCTGGACGCTTTCCAACCATCATTTTGTAAGCGCCGTGGATCCTGCTGTATTGCACAAGGGCGATGGGGGGACTGTCAGCAGCTTTAACCCGGAATATAAATATATGCGAACGGATGATTTTAATCTTATAGATCCGGTCGGGGGAACCGGAAGAAGTGGTTTCTCAGGAGACAATGGCCCGGCCACCCAGGCGGAATTCGACGGTCCAAATAGCATTGCGGTTGATGCAGCCGGGAATGTATATATTGCAGATACCTATAACCGGAGGGTTCGAAAAATAGATACCCAAGGTGTGGTGACAACCATTGCAGGAAATGGGGATTACGGGGATCCGTTTAATTGGCCGAATGACCCTGACGGTGAAGACAACCCAGTAAAAATTGTTGCGACAGATGCCGCCATGCTGGGACCTGTCGCTGTGGCTGTAGACAATAAAGGCAATATTTTCATTACCGACGTTGACGCAGAATTCAAGGTCGGGTGTATCCGCAAGGTCGATGTAAACGGAATGATGACAAATGCGGTGGGAGGATATGGCGGATCCTTGGGGGATAATGAGCCTGCAAACAGCAGTACCGTTTACCTGGCAATGCCGTCAGGGATTGCGGTGGACAACAACTCGAATCTTTTCATTGCAGATACCCGCCACCATCGAATCCGGATGGTGGATCCCGGGGGTATCATCACCACAATTGCAGGGAACGGCGAGCCTGGATATTCAGGGGACGGCGGACGTTCAATGCAGGGTCAGCTGAATTATCCCGCTGATGTAAAAACAGACAAACAGGGTAATGTCTATATTGCAGACCAGATAAACCATGTTATACGAAAGATTGATATAGACGGAATCATAACGACAGTGGCAGGCACAGGAGAATCCGGTTACTCAGGGGATGGAGGCCCGGCCGATCAAGCCCATATGAGCTATCCCGAAAAAATTGATTTGGATGCCGAAGGAAATATTTATGTGGTTGATCGGGGGAACGGATGCCTTCGAAAAATCAATACAAACGGTATTATTAAGACCATTTCAGGTAATGGCGGGCAGTCCCATATCCCAGAGGGAACATTTCCTGTTGAACCCGAACTTTTAACTGATTTTTCCGGTCTTGCCATTATAGATCCGGGGAATATTTTTGTATCCTTTTCCCAGAACAATCTCATCGCCAAAATCGGACCACTGGTGCCTTACACCTATCTGGAATCAGAAGAGAACCATGTATACAGTGAAAAAAGCAGATACGGGCATGTCATTAATTCAAAGGGACAGCATATTAAAACCATTGATCTTGAATCCGGAACAATGGTGTATGAGTTTGATTACACGGAAAACTCGCCAAATGTCTTGACCGCCGTCACCGACACCTTCTCAAATATCGTCAGTATTGAACGGGATCAAGCCCAGATCCCCACAGCCATTATCTCACCTGAAGGACTCAGAACAGAGCTTTCCATAGATGAAAACAACCATCTGACCCGGATTACCTACCCAGACGGCTCACACTATGATTTCCAGTACAGCCCTGAAGGGTTTATGGAAATTGAAACCGATCCCGGTGGCAATCAATTCCTTCACACGTTCACAGAGAGCGGGAAGATCAGGGATGTCAAAGATGAAAACGGGGGGCACTGGATTTATGAAAGAGAATACCTAGATGATGACTCTGTTCTAACCCGGATCACTACAGGGGAGGGAAACCTGCGAACATACCTGGACACCACTGATACTGCAGGCGTCTACACTTCGGTTATTACAGATCAGTCCGGAGGGGAGACCTTTTATACATCATCAGGCCTGACTGCGGAGAAGACAAATGCCTGCGGACTACAAATGAAATTTGAATACGGCTTTGATCCGAAGTTCAACTATCAGTACCTGACCCGTTCCGTGGAATCCACCCCATCCGGGTTAACCCGGACCACAAGAATTGAAAGAAACTATACAGAGCCCGAAGAAGGAGAGAATTACGTTGCACATGAAACCAGGGAAGTGAACGGCAATACAACAAAGCTTGACCATGATGTCACTGAAACCCGGAAAACCATCACCAGCCCCGAGAACAGAATCACAACCATCCTTTACAATCCGGACACGCTTCAACCTGAAACAGTTCAGATCCCCGGCCTCCTGGATACAAGTTACCAATACGACAGCAAAGGGCGTTTACTTACATCGGAGACTGGCAACCGCCGGACAGAGTTCAGCTATAATGAAGATGGATTCATAGAAAGAATCACAGATCCTAAAGGCAATGAGCGAACCTTCACCCATGATGAAAACGGAAGAATTACCCAAACTCACAGACCGGACATCACAGATGTCTTTTTCTCCTATGATGCCAATGGGAATGTCACGGTTCTAACTACACCTGTGCCCGCAGATCATTCTTTTGGTTATAACAAAGTAAACTTGAATACAGACTATAGCCCGCCTCTAAGCAGCAGTTATACCTTTGAATTTGACAAGGACAGAAGACCCACGAGAACAGTATTCCCTTCAGGAAAGGTTCTGGAAAATATCTATGAATCGGGTCTGAACCGCCTGGAATCCATACAGACACCGGAAGGCCCGATTGAATTTTCTTATCTGTGCGGATCAAAGATCGGATCTGTATCAAAGGGAGAGGAGTCAATTGCCTATGAATATGATGCCGGCCTGGTTACCTCCCAGACCCTAACAGGCACCTCGAACCAGGTCCTGTCCCATTCCTACAACAATGATTTCAGGCTCTCGGGCTTTACCTATGCCGGACAGACAACCGGATTCACCTACGATAACGACGGACTGCTTACCGAAGCCGGCAGTTTTACCATCGCACGCAATGCCGACAATGGGCTACCCGAATCAGTGTCCGACAGCACTCTGGACCTGAACCGGGATTTCAACGGTTTTGGTGAAATCTCATCCCAGGAGATGAAGTTTAACAGCAACGGCCTTTTCTCCTGGCAGCTTGAACGGGACGATAACGGCAGGATTACCCGAAAAACAGAAACCCTTGCAGGAACCAGCATCGTATTTGACTATACCTATGACACCATGGGCCGTCTTTTAACCGTAACCAAAGACGGCGAACTTGCAGAATCCTACCAGTACAACAGCAACGGCGCCAGGATATCTGAAATCAATACGCTCCGGGGAATATCCCAAAGAGACTATCAATACTCCCAGGAAGACCACCTTCTTAAAGCAGGTTCCGTAGAATACATCCATGATGCGGACGGATTCCTTGCCCGGAAAATAGACGACACCCAGGAAACCGCCTACACCTATTCCATCCGCGGCGAGTTGCTCAACGTCACCCTTCCGGACGGCAGTCTCATCGAATATATCCACGATCCCCTTGGCCGGAGAATTGCAAAGAAAATCAACGGTCAGATCACGGAAAAATACCTCTGGCAGGGACTAAGCCGCCTACTTGCCATTTACGGCGGAAGCAACAGCTTGCTAATGACGTTCGAATATGCAGGCAACCGTATGCCGGTTTCCATGGCAAAGGGGGGTGTTGTATATTACCTGGCTTATGATCAAGTGGGGTCCATTAGAGCAGTTGTAGATGTGTCAAATAATGTGGTAAAAAAAATAGATTACGATTCTTTTGGAAATGTTATCAATGACACCGAACCTGATTTTGAGGTACCTTTTGGTTTTGCTGGCGGGTTATATGGTCCGGATACCGGGCTGATCCGATTCGGATTCAGGGATTATGATCCGGATACGGGACGCTGGACTGCCAAAGATCCTATTTTCTTTGCCGGTGGGGATACTGACCTTTATGGATATGTCCTAAATGATCCGATTAATTGGATTGATCCGCTTGGTTTGTGGAATTATGCAACTGGCATAACGGGTGATGGTTTAACAGAAAATATGACAAGCATTGAAGGTTCTGTTGATCGGTCCTATTTTGACGCTGGCGGTGATAATGCAGAGGCAACAGTAACTTCCACAACCGGGGGCACACATAGTACCGATTCCCTACATTATTCTGGTAATGCTGTTGATTTAAGAGTTTGGGGTCTGACAGATGCCGAACGTGCAGATTGGGCTCAAAGAATAAGGGATGCAATTGGCAATGATTATGATGTACTTAATGAAGGAGATCATATTCATGTTGAATACGATCCTTGTGAATAATTTTTATGGAGGAAAAATGATTAATAAAACAGCCTTAATTTTTGTGTGCGTTGTTATGTTTTGTTTATCGCTATCTTCCGTATCTATAGCAATATCAGGAAATGGAATGCCCGTTAAGTATATAAGTAGCTGCGAATTCGATTTTAATAATGATGATAAATTGGATATAGCCTTACTGATTGATACTACAATGGGGCGTGAGTTAATAGTTCTTATGAGAAATACTGATGGCTACAAAGTTTATGCTTTGACAACAGGAAAACAGGATATGCATATCTCTTGTCACTTTGGAAATGAAATTAAAGAAACTATGGCAGGGAAAGGAGATAAAAAAGTTGAAACACACAAAACCAATGGCACTTATTTACTGGTAATTTATCCCGAATCTTCATCAGTGGCGTATTTTTGGAAAGATAATGAATTTAAAGCCGTATGGACAAGTGATTAACTGGTTTTTAAGTCTGTCCTAAAACCCAATAAATACTTGCGTGGTTAAATCAGGCTGATATTATGCAGGCCAAGGAACCAGGTCCTGTCCCATTCCTACAACAATGATTTCAGGCTCTCGGGCTTTACCTATGCCGGACAGACAACCGGATTCACCTACGATAATGACGGACTGCTTACCGAAGCCGGCAGTTTTACCATCTCAAGGAATGCAGACAACGGCTTGCCCGAATCCGTGTCCGACAGCACCCTGGACCTGAACCGGGATTTCAACGGTTTTGGTGAAATCTCATCCCAGGAGATGAAGTTTAACAGCAACGGCCTTTTTTCCTGGAATCTTGATCGGGATGATAACGGCAGGATTACCCGGAAAACAGAAACCCTTGCCGGAACCAGCACCGTATTTGATTATACCTATGACACCATGGGCCGTCTTTTGACCGTAACCAAAGACGGAGAACTTGTAGAATCCTATCAATACAACACTAACGGCGCCAGGATATCTGAGATCAATACGCTCAGGGGAATAACCCAAAGAGACTTTCAATATTCCCAGGAGGATCACCTTCTTAAAGCAGGCTCCGTAGAATACATTCATGATGCAGACGGATTCCTTACCCGAAAAATAGACGGTAGTCAGGAAACCGCTTACACATACTCCATCCGCGGAGAACTGCTCAATGTCACACTTCCGGACGGCAGGATCATCGAATATGTCCACGATCCCCTTGGCCGAAGGATTGCAAAGAAAATCAACGGCCAGATCACGGAAAAATATCTGTGGCAGGGACTGACCAGACTGCTTGCCGTGTATGATGGCCGTAACAGCCTGTTGATGCGGTTCGAATATGTGGACGACCGTATGCCGGTCACCATGGCAAAGAATGGTGTTACATATTATCTGATCTATGACCAGGTGGAGTCACTTAGAGCCGTTGCAGATGCATCCGGCAATGTGGTAAAGAAAATTGATTACGATTCTTTTGGGAATGTTATCATTGATACTGCTCCTGGTTTTGAGATCCCTTTTGGTTTTGCCGGTGGTTTGTATGATCGGGATATCGGCCTGATTCGGTTTGGACACAGAGATTATGATCCAGATACGGGACGCTGGACTGCAAAAGATCCTATTTTCTTTGCCGGCCTGGATACTAACCTTTATGGATATGTTCTAAATGATCCGGTTAATTGGGTTGATCCAGGTGGGGTCTATGGGTTAAAAATAGGTAATATCGTTATTAACTGGATAATCAAAAAAGGCAAACCAATACTTATAAAAAAAATAACATTGCTACCTGCTGAACAAACCGGAGGCAACATTGGTAAAGATATATTTAAAGAATTGTTTGGCGATGGGACTACAAATAACTCGCCTATACAAATGGAAATGGATATTGATACTGATAAGGACGGTTTAAATGACTATTTGGATCCAGATGATGATAATGATGGAATGCCCGATCTGTATGATGATGATCCCAAAAATATGGATTTCCCAGATATTTCTGAAGATATAGCCCCTTGTTATTAAATGACCTCAATACTATTACTTAAATATAAGGAATAATATGGAGAATAAACTTAAAATTTCTTTAAGATATAATTTGATTCTAATAAGTTATTTCATTTTAAATTCATTTGCTATTCAGGTCTTTGAACCAGAAACTAAAGAAAAAGTTCTATGGGATTTCTTTTTTGAAGCCTCTCCTAAGCTTTCAATTATTACTGCCATTTTATTATATTTGGTAATAGTTTTTTGGGGCGCAAAATTGCTTCAAATATTTTGGAACAGGTTTCTTTCAGGTGTATTTGAAATTAGGAAAATTTTGTTCCAGGAGGCGTTGACAATGGCTATAATCTTATCATTTGTTACCCTTTAAATTTAACGAAGAGATAAATTATCTATAATAGGGGTTGTATGATTGAAGAATTCGTTTTTGGTTTTTTTAGATTTTTTGGTTTCCTGTTCTATCACTTTTTTATAAAAACCATTGGCTTTTACACAGGCGAAATTGTTTTATACTTGCTTTCCATCGGAAAAAGGAAACCACGATGGGATTATTATCAAAAAGAAACACTGGCTAAAACGTTATTGTTTTCTGAAATAAGTACTTGGATAGGTATCTGTTTTTGGGCATCACTATTTATTTTTATATTAAATGTAACTGTTTAGCAAAGGTTACTCGCATTTTACGGCCCAAACTCTGATCATACTCTGTACCTAATTACAGAGTATTAGGATTTGATCTGACAAAAATCGGCATGGACATGCCCACTGTTGAGAATCAACTGCCCGATGGCCGGTTCAATTATGTGTTAAAAAACTAAGGAGGCTGGTGCCTTAGTTTACGCCTGTATCCAAATCCTCACGGAGCCTGTCAGCCGCAGCCTGAACCGTCTTGGTTATCCCGGTGATCTTCTCGTCATCCAGGGATCCTGAAAATCCAACCACCCACAGGGCCAGGGGCTGGCTGTAATGGGCGCTCACGGCCAGGGCATTGACCCCTGACATGTACTCTCCCCGGTCCACGGCAACCCCGGTTTCACGAACATTGGCCACTTCCTTAAGATAGGCCGTCTCATCAGTGATGGATGCCGGGGTATAGGCCGGAAGTCCCTGTTCCTTGATGATCTCTTCCACCTCTCCGTCATCCTTTTCGGACAAGAATAATTTCCCCAGTGCCCCTGCCAGCAGCGGTATGGTAGAACCGGGCAAGGAAGATATTTTCATGGGATTCCGGGCTTCGGACGTGGCTATGATAAGGGCTTGCCAGGGGTGCATCAGTCCAAAAAAAACCGTTTCGTGGATTGTGTTCTGCAGCTCATCCAGAGCGGGCTGGGCCCGGGCCCCGAGTTTGAGGTAGGTCTGGTCCTTCAGGGCCAGTTCAACAATGGCAGGGCCTAAGGAGAGCCGTTTGCTCTTTGCATCCTGGGTCAGGGCTCCTGTGGCGACCAGGGTCTTTATCAGGCCGTGGGCAGAGCCTTTGCTGATATTAAGATGGCCTGCCAGATCGCTGAGCCTGGGGGCATCATTGGCTTCGGCCACATGCCTTAGCAGGCGGAAGGCTCTTTCAACGGCCGGAGCATGGTATCCATCTGTTTTTTTGGATGAGGGCATATTTATCCTGGAATAAAAAGTTCTCTATAGTGAACAAACCATATTAGAACTATCCTTTTTGTTACCCCTGGTCAAGAAAAATTTATCTATTTCCCTAAAATTAGTTTACATGTTACCTATCCTATGCTACTGAATTAATAACGTTCCATTAAGATTTAGCTCTAAAGGTGGTTTGCATTAAAATTAAAGGGTCAATGCAATTCACTATGCTGAACAAAAAAATACGATCCGGTTTGGAGGAACCATGACAAAAGCCAAGGAGAGCTCCTCAACCCAAGAGAGGGCAAAACATCGTACAACAGGGGCATTTCGCTGCCTATCCTGCTTTAACCGTCTTTCCCCGCCCAAGGGGGCAACACTATATACCTGTCCCAAATGCGAGTATGAATGGCGGGTGGCCTGGTTTACCCCGGAGGAACCCAGAATACGCGGGCCTGTATGGGAGTCTTATGAGAAATTAAATCAGGCCAAAATGAAGGACAAGGGGGAAAAATAATATGTCTCTTTCACGCAAAATCGCCTATATCGATCTGACCACAGGCAAAGTTGACACCAAGCCTATCTCCGAAGAACTTCGGCGTAAGTTTTTAGGGGGCCGGGGCCTGGACATGTACCTGCTTTACAACCATACAAAGGCAGGCGTTGACCCCTTAGGACCCGATAATGTCGCCCTGATCTCTGCGGGGCTGCTGGTGGGCACCCTGGCATCTGCCTCATCCAGAACCCATGTGGGAGGAAAATCCCCCCTCACCGGTTATGTAGGCTCCGCCAATGTGGGCGGCCATTTCGGGCCGGAGATGCGGCTGGCCGGCTTTGACCACCTGGTAATCACGGGAAAGGCTGAAAAGCCCGTCTACCTGTGGGTGCACGACAATGAAATCGAGATAAGGGATGCAGGTCACCTCTGGGGCACGGATACCCGTGAAGTTCAGGACATGATCCGGCAGGAGCTGGGTGACGATGATATTCAATCCCTGTGCATCGGCCAGGCCGGAGAGAATCTGGTTAAATATGCCTGCATCAGAACGTCGATTAAGAATGCCGCAGGAAGAACCGGCATCGGCGCCATCTGGGGATCAAAAAATTTAAAGGCCGTGGCTACCAAGGGAATGATAGACATCAACATTGCCCATCCCCAGGAAGCCCTGGCATACAATAAGGAAATCATCGACCAGGTCATCTCGGCCAAGGTATCCAAAACCATGCAGAAACTGGGCACCCCCTTTATCTGGGGCGTGACCAACAGCACCGGCCTTGTACGTACCCGTAACTTCCAGTTGAACCAACTGGTCAATGCCGATGATATCGAACCTGAATCCATAGAAGAAGACATGATCGGCACTGCCGGCTGCTTCGGCTGCCAGGTTCACTGCCGCGGCAAATACTTCATCAAGGAAGGCAAGTACAAGGGCATCTATGACGAAGGACCCGAATACACCTCCCAGGGGGCATTCGGCGCTGAAGTCGGCTGTACCAGCAAAAACACCGTGCTGGTGTGCAACCACCTGGTCAACTACTATGGCATCGACAACCTTGAAACCGGCAGCATGATCTCCTGGGCCATGGAACTTTTTGAAAAAGGCATCCTGACTCTGGAGGACACTGACGGACTTGACCTGACCTGGGGAAATGACGAAACCGTCATTGAGCTGTGCCATAAAATATCCAAACGTGAAGGCATCGGGGATATCCTGGCGGATGCCCCCCTTGAGGCAGCGGCAAGGATCGGCAAGGGCTCTGAAAAGTACCTTATCCATGTCAAGGGCATGAGCAACCTGCACTCCGACGAACGCCCCACACCGGGACTGGCACTGAATATTGCGGTCTCTTCCCGCGGCTCGGACCATCTTCGCGGCAGGCCCGCCATTGACCTCTACCATCTGCCCGAAAAAGTACTGCGCCAGATTTACTCCAACCCCATTCCCTATGACGGACCTATTACCTCCGATTACCGGGACTATGAGGGCAAACCCTGGCAGGTCATGTGGCAGGAACACCTGTACTCCACCGTGGACTGCTTAGGCATCTGCAAGTACCACACAGTTTTCTTAGGCCCGAACATGCCCGCCTATGAAGAGTGGGTCAAACTGATATACCTGAACACCGGTCTTGAAATGACTGCCGAAGAGATCTACCGGGCAGGCGAACGCGGCTACACCCTGGAACGGATGTTCAACATCAGGGAAGGCATGACCCGCGATGACGACAAGCTGGTGGACCGCTACCATGACGAACCCACACCATTGGGCCTGCCCGTTGTCCGCGGACGCTCCATTGACCGGGATAAGTTCAAGGTCATGGTGGATGAGTATTACGGCCACCACGAATGGGATGAAAACGGCGTGCCCACCAAAGAGAAGCTTGCCGCCCTCAGTCTGGACCAGGAACCGTCAAATTTGGTGTAAAGGAGTATTAGATATGGAAAAAGTATTAGTAATCGATGCAAATAAATGCACGGGTTGCCGCCTGTGCGAACAGGTCTGTTCGGTCATGCATGAAGGTAGTGTCAATCCTCACCGCGCCCGGATCAAAATAATGAAGTGGGAGATCGAGGGAGCAGTACTTCCCATGGTCTGCCAGCAATGCGATGAGCCGCCCTGCAGGGACATCTGCCCCATGGGGGCCATTGAAAAAAATGAGGACACAGGACTTGTCCTGGTGGATTACGACAAGTGTATCGGATGCCGCATGTGCATCTCCGCCTGTCCCTTCGGCGCCATGGATTATGATTTGGTCGGAAAAAAGGTAATGAAATGCGATCTGTGCGGCGGCGAACCCCAGTGTGT
The DNA here is from genome assembly GCA_003354055.1 of Desulfobacteraceae bacterium. The sequence continues at coordinate 17,053 of PIVQ01000073.1, forward strand.
GAGTTTCTGTGATCCAGGCGCCGTCCGGTTTGAAGCCAAAACCGTTAACGGCACGGAAACCCGGAAAGCGGCGGCAGAACAGGCCAGGGCCCTGCAGGCTGAAAAGGACCATTAAGACATGGGTACCGCAACCATGACGTCCGCTGCAGCTGAAAGGGCGATTGAGACAGCCATACAGGGGTGGATGCTGGACAACGGCGCGGCAGGATTCCTGCCCCCCTCCCCTGCACCGGAAACCCTGTCCCCGGATGACATCCGCGGGATGGGGGCCAACCCGGACTACAGTGAGGCACAGCCCATTGCCCCCGGCACCTGTCTTGTGGAACTCTTCCGCAAAAGCCTGCGGACCCACTGGAAAAGGTCTACCGCAGAAAAAGAGACTTCCGGCAAAGGCCGCCCAACAATATCATCAGCGGCCAGGGCGGCCCGGCTGGCTACCCAAATTGCCCTGGGAGAAGGGCAGCTGTGGATGCTTGATGAACTGCGGGCGCTTACAGCCGACCTTGCGGATAATCCTGCTGCCACCCTTCAAACTGCCTTAACCCACTTTGAACCGGTATGGCAGGACCATATCCTGGGCAACAGCTGCGGCGCCCCCGACTGCGGGGTCTTAAAGGTAACGCCCTGTCAGAGCGCCTGTCCGGCCCATATCGACATCCCGGGATTCATGGCCCTGATAGGTGCCGGAGATTATTCAGGAGCGGTAAACACCATTATCAGGGACAACCCCCTGCCCCATGTCTGCGGACTGGTCTGCCCTGCCCCGTGCGAGGATGCCTGTCTGCGCAACGACATGGACGAGCCCATCAACATCAGGCCCCTGAAGGCAGTGGCCGCCCGCATGTCCATGGAGGAGGGAAGCTATCCCACACCGGAATCTGCAGCGCCCACCGGCAAACGGGTGGCCGT
>PIVQ01000659.1 GCA_003354055.1 Desulfobacteraceae bacterium
AAAGGCTTTGACTACGGCAGCCATGCCACCACATTCGGCGGCACCCCCCTGGCCACGGCCGCAGCCCTTGAGGTATTGAACATCATTTCAGACAGGGCCTTTCTTCAGGATGTGGAAGAAAAAGGGTCTTATTTCAGGGAGCAGTTGAACCGGCTTAGGCAAAAACATCCGAAAATTGTGGATATCCGTGGTAAAGGCCTGCTCATCGGTATGGAGATGGACGTAAGTACCGGCAAAGGGGCAGGGGATATTGTGGCAGATTGCTTTAAAAAAGGCTTTATTATTAACGGGATTCAGGATAAAGTCTTAAGATTTGCACCGCCTCTAATCGTTGAAAAACATGAAATTGATAATATAGTGGCTGTATTAGACAGCCTGCTTATGGGGGAAGACCATTGAAAAAAGATTTGTTGTCCTTGCTTGACCTTGAACGGGATGATTTCGAACAACTGTTCAAGCGTGCCATGAAACTAAAAGAACGGCATCAGAGAGGTATTTTTGATTCGCTTCTGGCCGGTAAAACCCTGGGACTTATTTTTGATAAAAAATCCACCAGAACCAGGATTGCCTTTGAAACCGCCATGATCCAGCTGGGCGGCCATCCTATTTACATGAGCACCCAGGATACCCAGATTTCCAGAAACGAACCTGCAAAGGACACGGCTCGGGTCCTGTCCAGATATATTGACTGCCTGGCCATGAGAACATTTGACCATGCTCTGGTTGAAGAATTTGCCGCAAGTTCGACCATTCCGGTGATCAATGCCCTGACCGACTCTTTTCATCCCTGTCAGATATTAAGTGACCTCATGACTGTGATCGAACACAAGGGCGGATACAAGGGGAATAAAATCGTATGGGTGGGAGATGGTAACAACGTGGCCAACTCCTGGATCAATGCAGCCGCAGTGCTTGGGTTTGACCTGACCCTGGCCTGCCCGGACGGGCACGGCATAAACCCTGATATCATTGATGCTGTAGGTGCAGAGACCATGGACAATATTGTCTTTACCAACGATCCCAAGGATGCAGTTAAAAATGCAGATGTAGTCTATACGGATGTCTGGGCCAGTATGGGTGAAGAAGACGAGCTTGCAGGCCGTCTGGCTGCCTTTGAGGGATTCCAGGTTAACGAAGATCTCTTAAGTCATGCCAAAAATGATGCTCTGGTACTCCATTGCCTGCCGGCACACAGAGGAGAAGAGATAACCGAATCCGTGTTGGAAGCCCCAAACGGTGCATTCTGGGATCAGGCTGAAAACAAACGCCACATGCACAAGGCCATTCTGGAAAGCCTGATAATAAATCAGGCAGTCTAATAAGGATTGATATACCTATGAGTGAAAAATTGTGGGGAGGCCGCTTTTCCGAGAGCACAGACGCGCTGGTGGAAAAGTTCAACGCCTCTATTGATGTTGATAGAAGGCTGTATGCCGCCGATATCCAGGGTAGTATAGCTCATTTGAAAATGATGGCCAATGAGGGCATTGTCACGGATGAAGAGGCGGGTACGCTTGTAAAAGGCCTTGAAACCGTAAGGGAAAAAATCGACCGGGATGAAATAGAATTTACCGATACCCTTGAAGATATCCACATGCATGTGGAAGATGCCCTTGGAAAAGTCAGCGGCAAGGTTGCCAGAAAACTTCACACAGGCAGAAGCCGTAACGACCAGGTAGCCCTGGATGTCCGGATCTATCTGAAGGAAGAAACCCTAAATATCATAAACATGCTAAAAGGGTTCCAGGCTGCTCTGGTTACCCTGGCCTCGGCCCATAAAAAAACTGTGATGCCGGGATATACTCATTTGCAGCGGGCTCAGCCTGTATTGTTTGCACACCATCTTCTGGCCTATTATGAGATGATCAAAAGGGATATCCAGCGGTTTGAGGACTCTTTGAAACGGGTGGATGTTATGCCCCTTGGCACTGCTGCCCTGGCCGGTACTACTTTTCCCATCAACAGGCAATTTACCTGTGAGACCCTTGGATTTGCCCGTGTTTCTGAAAACAGTATTGATTCCGTGTCCGACCGGGATTTTACTATGGAATTCATCTCCCATGCCAGTATCTGCATGATACATCTGTCACGGCTGTCCGAAGAGCTAATCCTCTGGTCCTCTTCGGAGTTTTCCTTTATTACCATCTCAGATGCCTTCACCACCGGGTCTTCCATCATGCCTCAGAAGAAAAATCCTGATGTGGCTGAACTTGTCCGGGGTAAAACCGGCAGGGTGGTGGGCAATCTTGTGGCGATTTTGACCACCATGAAATCACTGCCCATGGCCTACAACAAGGATATGCAGGAAGATAAGGAACCGCTGTTCGACACCGTTGATACCCTGAAGATCTGTACCGAGGTCTATACCCGGATGTTTGCAAATATTAAAGTTCATACTGAAACAATGAGAAAAGCCTGCAAACAGGGCTTTTTAAATGCCACGGACTTTGCCGACTACCTGGTCAACCAGGGTATGCCTTTCAGGGAAGCCCATGCAGTTGCAGGAAAGGCAGTTGCCTTTGCCATCAGCCAGGATAAAGCCCTGGAAGACTTAACTCTTGAAGAGATGAAATCCTTTTCAGATCTTGTGAAAGAAGAAATTTTTGATTTTATCTCTCTGGATCAGATGATTGCCCGGAGGATTTCATACGGTGGTACCGGGTATGAGAATGTGGCCAATGCAGTTGAAACAGCTAAAAAGGAATTAGACCTTTGATGATGCTAAAAAAGGAATCCCAAAAATTTCCTATCCGTGTATTGTCCATGATTTTACTCCTGAGTTTGGGACTTACGATTGCGGCCTGCGGTAAAAAAGGCCCGCCACTTCCGCCGCTGAAAGACGGAAATGCCATTGCAGCACCAACGAACCTGGCTTACACCCTGGATAATCAAACGGTTACCATAACCTGGGCCCATGCGATTGATCCTCAGGAGGCCAAAATTCCGCCTGAAGGATTCAAGGTTTATGTAGCGACCAAGGATCTTTCCGGATGCGAAGGCTGCCCCTTTATCTTTAAGCCCGCCGGCACCGTAGCTATGCCTGAAATTAGCTTCCGATATACCCTGAAAGAAGGCCTGCATTATTATTTCAGGATCCAGGCTGTGGGTACTAATGATTTGACGAGTAGATACTCTAAAACTCTGTACATAGACGTTCAATAATATGGCCAAATGGACCACAGCCTATCTGAGCATCGGCTCAAATAAGGGCAATAAAGCTAAAAATCTTTCAAGGGCCATCCAATGCCTTGAACGAGAAGAGAAAATCAAGGTGACCTGCGTGTCCGGCTTTTACAGGACCGCACCCCAGAACTATACGGACCAGGACTGGTTTGTGAACGCAGCCCTGAAAGTTACAACTTTATGCGATCCTGAAGCGCTCTTGGACCTTCTCAAGTCCATTGAAGCTGATTTGGATAAGGATGGCAAGCCCTTCAGGTTCGGCCCCAGGGTCATTGACCTGGATATTATTTATTTTGACACTATGGAACTAAAAACAGACCGCCTTGAGCTTCCCCATCCGCGGATGCACGAGCGGTGCTTTGTTTTAAAACCCATGTGTGACATTGCTAAAGACCTGGCTCATCCGGTATTTAAATTGACCACAGATGAGCTGTTACAACAAATAAAAACTGATGAAGACCAGGCGGTAATTCCCCTGGTTCAGGAGGAACGAAAGTGAAATTTTTTATTGATACGGCAAATATCGACGAGATCAAAGATGCCAACAACATGGGTATGGTAGACGGCGTTACCACAAACCCCACTTTGATTGCCAGAGAAGAAGGTGAGTTCAAGGACATAATTGCCCAGATTTGTAAGATTGTTGAAGGCCCTGTGTCTGCAGAAGTAATCAGCCTTGAATCCCTCGGCATGGTTGAAGAAGCCCGTGAACTTGCCAAGATTGCCGACAATATCTGTGTAAAGATTCCCATGACAGTGGAAGGCCTAAAGGCCGTTAAAATCCTGACAGCCGAAGGCATTAAAACAAACGTAACCCTGGTATTTTCCGCTCTTCAGGCGCTAATGGCAGCCAAAGCAGGTGCCACCTATGTTTCTCCCTTTGTCGGCCGTATCGATGACCTGGCCCAGGAAGGAATGGGCCTGATAGAAGAGATTGTCCAGATAATTGCCAATTATGATTTCACTAC
>PIVQ01001480.1 GCA_003354055.1 Desulfobacteraceae bacterium
AAAAAGTAAATTCCCATAGCATAAACAATACCAACTCTGACACACCGAGCAGGTAGCGCCTCAGTCCAACAAGCGATTATGCAACACAAACTGCGTGTCGCATAAATACTAAAATGTTATGCATAAAAGGAGAGATCGTGGGAGTAGCAATACCTTTTCGAAGAACAGCTAGAATATTTACGGATAACACATACTCAGATTCCGGTAAGTGGAAGTATGTATTGCATCAAAATTACGCTGATTCTCCTGAAAACTTTGTGCGTGCTTTTTTATTAATTCAAAAAGATGTATTAGAGCTTTTTGACTATATTGAACCCTCAGACACAAATCTTGCTGCTCATTCTCACAGGATTCATGAGCTTCTGCTAAGAACGTGTGTAGAGGTAGAGGCGAACTGTACTGCAATACTGAGGGAAAACGGATATACCAGAAACGGGAATTGGAATATGGGGGACTATAAAAAAATAGAACAAAGTCATTACCTATCCCAGTATGAGGTCAAAGTACCTAATTGGCTTGGTTCTGTAGGGACAAGGAAGCCTTTTTCTTCTTGGGCTTCTTCAGGGTCTTTAGCTTGGTACACCGCATACAACAATACCAAACATGATCGCCACTTAAATTTCACTCAAGCAAGCTTTGAGCACTTAATTGATTCTGTTGCAGGTCTTTCAGCGCTACTTGCATCTCAATTTATTGATAATGATTTTTCTCCCGCAGGTTATTCGCTATCTATAAATCCTGGAGGCCCAAGTGATGGCTTCAAATCTAGTATTGGTGGTTTTTTTCGACTTAAATTTCCGGCTAATGTTCCTGATGAAGCCAAGTATGAATTTACTCATGCAGATATCGACTTCGAAAATGATATGTTCCAGAACTACAGTTACACATAAAATGCATAATCGGGTAGCCGGAGGTCTCTAACCTCCAGCCCCCACACCACCCATCATGCGGGTCCGCAATGGGCGGTTCATCTCCCGTAATGAATATTGATCCAAATATCTTTCAATGACACTA
>PIVQ01000660.1 GCA_003354055.1 Desulfobacteraceae bacterium
GCAAGCATCTGGCCTGAGGATTGATCCACTTTGTCACTGTACTGCCTCGCATCTGTTATGATGGTGCACAGTTTATCCTGAAAGGTGTTGAATGCAGTGGCAAGAGCCCCTATTTCATCATTGCTTGTCACGGAGATCCGTTTGGTCAGATCTCCCTCTCCCTGAGAGATGTCTTCCAGGGCGTCAACGGTTTCTTTAACCGGTTTGAGTATTCTGTTGACGAGTAGGCTTAAGAGAACCACCAGCAGAACGATACAGCCCAGGGTCATCAGCAGGTTATAAGTCTGAATTTTCCCAAGGCCTTTTCCCAGCTCTTTTTTGGGGACATCAAAGACAATTTTCCAACCTGTGGTCGGAATTGTTTTAAACGCTACAAGTTTCTGAGTACCGGTGTCGTCCGTATATTCGTATTCGCCTTTTTCATTGGACAGCAGGGTCTGGGCAATATCTTTCTGATATCCTTTGTCAGGTATGTTTTTTATATTTTTTATTTCCGATACGTAAGTTTCTATAGGGTGGGCCAGGATACTTCCGTCAGGGGAAATCATATAGGCCGTACTGTTGGGGCTCAGTTTCGTGGTGCTCAACTGTGTGGACAGCGCCGTGAGGTTCAGGCCGGCGCCTGCCACGCCCATGGGCTTGTCAACAGGTCCCACCAGTACATTGATAAAGGCCATCAGCGTCTGGGACCCTTCGGCAATATCAAAGTTGATGGCCAGTTTCTTGCGGCTTTCCAGGGTGGAGAAAAACCAGGCATCCCTGGTGTTGTCCTTACTGACGGTTTTAAAAACACCTTTGCTGGTATAATAGTTATTGGAACCTGAAGAGACGAGAAAGACAAAGTCCATATCGTTTTTTTTCACCTCTTTCAGATAATCAATGGCCAGGGATTTGGCGGCGGCTGGTTCGCCGTCCTTGATCCACTGTATCAGATGGGGATTGTCTGCCAGCAGTTTTGAAATGCTCATGGCCTTATCCATTTTCTTTTCAAATGTTTCGGCAATGTAGCTCACACTGGCCGGAGCTTCTCTGGTTGTTATCCTGTCATAAATCACATTAAAGGAAATTTTACTGGAGATATACCCTGACACCAGCATTAGGATGACCACGAAAAGAGTCACACTGAGCAGTAGTTTGGCTTTAATGTTTAATTTTTGATACATGGGATTCTCCTTAAAACTTTGCAAGTTAGGTAAACTAATCAGGTAAACTAATCAGGTAAACTATTAGGTAAAATATCCCCGATGCGGGCAATGAATTTATTGAATAAATGGCCTCTGGATCTTTTCAGCTAATTCTATTTTTACAATTCTGTGTCGTAGAGGACAGATCTTGTCCCAAGGGGTGTGCTAATATATCAAAACCCGGACAGGAAATAAAGTAGCTTGAAAATATGATACACAAGGCCTGTTAAATTGAGGAAAGAACCTGGGAAATAATCCGGCAGACCCTGTAAAGCTTTGCCGGATCACCGACCTGTCCCAGGCAGAGTCTGATACCGTTGGGGGCAAGACCCTTACTGACGCTGAAGTATTCACCGGGTGTCACATCAATACCGTTTTGGCCGAGCGCATTAATCGCCTGGGGTTCGCGAACCGACCCTGGGAGTTCCAGCCAGACATGGGGGCAATTGTCATGGATGCCAAGTTGGAATTCCTTTAATGTTGCCTTGGCTATTGTTGTCAGCCTGGCCAGTTTTGTTGCCTGGTGTTTGAAAAGGCGGCCGGCATTGCCGTCCCTGATCCAGCCTGATACCAGTTCAGCCATGGGAGGCGATGCCATCCAAGATGTGATTCGTAATCCGGTGAGGACTTTTTCTCTGAAGGGTTTTGGGGGGACCAGGTAGCCGATGCGAAGCCCCGGTGCAATGCCCTTGGAAAAACTGGTGATATAAAAGGCCCTGTCCGGAATCCGGCCGGAGACTGGCATGGGAGCACCGGGGATACGGTCCTTGCCGATTCCCCTGGCCAGTCCACCGAACACATCATCCTCAATTAGATACAACCCTGAGTTTTCAACGATACGGACAAGGGCATCCCGCCTATGCCCAGGCAGGACTGCTGTAGTGGGATTCTGGAAATCCGGTACCAGGTAAAGGGCTTTGGCCGGGGTGCTTTTCTGTTTTTCCTCCAGATCTTCGGGAATAATCCCAGAGGCATCTGTGGCAATAGGCTTTACAGTCAGATGAAGCATGGTGGCAATGCTCTGGATGGCCGGAGATGTCAGGCTTTCCGTAAAAATCGTATCCCCGGGCCGGGTAAGGGCTAAAAGAGAAAGAAAGCCGCTGTGAAGGGCGCCGTTTGTGATAAATATTCCGTCCGGATCGGCAGGGACACCTAATTGGCCTGTCCAAAGGGTAGCTGCCTCCAGGTGATCCGGTCTGGCGGATCCGGGCTGGTACTGGAGCAGAGAGGCAAAATCGGGATGCCGCGGCAGGTTGGTAAACCCCTGTTTGAATACCGGGTCTTCGGCCAGGCTGCACGGAAAATCTGAACGCATGTCAATACGATCAGGTGTCCGGCTTTCCCCGGGCCAGGGGGTGAGGGACGAGGGCGGGTCTTTACGGACAAAAGTACCCCTGCCGATTTCTCCTCTGACCAACCCCCGTTCTGCAGCTATGGCATATGCCCGCGTAACGGTTCCGAAATTGACCTTAAGTGTATAAGACAACTCTCTCTGGGGCGGCAGTTTATCTCCCGGGGCCAGTTTGCCCTGAACAATATCCAGGCTCAGGGCATCTGCAATGGCAAGGTATTTAGGGCCGGTAAATTGTGTAAGGTCTGGTATCCACATAAGTTGGTCAAATTGTCCTGTAAAATTGTTATGGTGACAATTATAGTGTTGCATAACAATTTGAAAAGGGCCATACAATAAAAAACATAAGAAATATTTACGTCCATCTGCTTAAGGAGGCCCTATGATACCTGATCAACGTCATTTATTCTCTATCCCAAGGGAAATTACCTATTTGAATTGTGCCTATACTGCGCCGTTGTTGAAAGCTGCAGAGGCTGCCGGGAAAAATGCAGTGGCAGCCAAGGCCAGTCCCTGGCAAATTACACCTTCTCATTTTTTTTCTATGATAGAACCTGTACGAGAACGGTTTGCCTCTTTGGTGAAATGCCCGGAAAAGGATGTCGCCATCATTCCGTCGGTTTCCTATGGTATTGCCATTGCAGCTATTAATCTTCCTTTGGAAAAGGGGCAGGAGATCCTTGTGCTTGAAGACCAGTTCCCCTCAAATGTCTATGCCTGGCAGAAAAAAGCCGGGGGGCGTATGAAAACCATCAAACGGCCCGCTGACTATGACTGGACCAGCGCTGTGCTTGAAGGAATCACCCGGAATACAGCCATCGCTGCATTGCCCCATTGCCATTGGACAGACGGCAGTCGTCTGGATTTGGTACGTATCGGAAAGCACTGCAGGGATATGGGGACAGCCCTGTGCATTGATGCCACCCAGTCTTTAGGTGCCATGCCCCTTTATATTGATGAAGTCCGTCCGGATTTTTTGGTGACCACAGCCCATAAGTGGCTGCTTGGGCCCTATAGCTACGGGTTTGCCTATGTGGCGCCCCAATGGCAGTCAGGTGTCCCACTGGAGGAAAATTGGCTGAACCGGAAAGGGTCTGAAGATTTTTCAAGGCTGGTGGATTATCAGGATGCCTATCAGCCGGGAGCCCTGAGGTTTGATGTGGGGGAGTCCAGCAATTTCTTCCTCTCTCCCGTGGTGGCGACTGTCCTGGAACAGATTTTAAACTGGGGGGTGGAGGATATTGCCGATACCCTGGCCCTGAAGATTAGTACCATTGCACAACGGGCAGAGGAGTTGGGATTGAAAGTGCTGCCGGAAAGTGTGAGGTCCCCCCATATGACCGGGGTTACATTTCCCAACGGATTACCCGGTGGATTGGTTGAAACCCTTGCCGCAGAAAAGATTTTCGTCAGTATCCGCGGGGAATCCATCCGTATTGCCCCCCATCTCTATACTGGTGACGCGGATATTGACCGGCTGTTCAAGGTCCTGTCCCGGCTTATTTCATAGAGGAAATAGGTTTTTATGCTTACCTAATTTTTAATGAGAGACATAGCGACCGCCGGTCCGGATGTGATGTCCGGCCTGATTGAACAATTTTTTGCGTA
>PIVQ01001481.1 GCA_003354055.1 Desulfobacteraceae bacterium
TCGGACAGGCCGCCGGAAATACTCATCAAACCGTTGCCATCAAAAGTAACCAAACCGGAAACCACGATAACCAGGGCAGTCATGGAGCAGACAACCAGGGTATCGCTACAGGAACCCAGGGAAGCAATAATACCCTGAGTAATGGGATCTTCAATTTTAGAGGCTGCATGGGCAATAGGAGCGGAACCCAGACCTGCTTCATTGGAGAAAACACCGCGGGCCACACCAAAACGGACAACAGTGCCCAGGAATCCACCGCCAACAGCAGTACCGGTAAATGCGTTGGAGAAAATCATGCCGAATGCTTCGGGAATCATGGCTGATTTGGCAACAAGAACGACGATGCTGCCTGCGATATAGGCAACTGCCATGACGGGAACAATTTTAGAGGTAACACCAGCGATGGTTTTGATACCGCCGATGATAACCATGCCCACGGCAATGGCAAGAACAACACCGGTGATCCATGTGGGGACGTTAAGACTGGAAGCCAATGCAGAGGCCACAGAGTTGGACTGAACCATGTTGCCGATACCAAAGGATGCTACAAATCCGAACAGGGCGAACAACCATCCCAACCAGGCCCAGTTGCCGCCGAATTTTTCTTTCATACCCAATTTAATATAGTACATCGGGCCACCGGATTGTTCGCCGTTTTCATTGGTGATTCTGTATTTAACGGCAAGAACGGCTTCGGCAAATTTTACAGCACCGCCAAAGGCACCGGTTACCCACATCCAGAATACCGCACCGGGACCACCAGCTGCAATGGCTGTGGCAACACCGGCGATATTACCGGTTCCGATGGTAGCGGATAGAGAGGTCATCAGGGCCTGGAACGGAGTAATATCCCCGTCACCCTTATGTTCTTTTGAAAAGAGGAGCTGAAAGGCGTAAAACAGTTTTCTGAACTGGACCACTCGGGTCCCAAAGGTGAGATATACTCCTGTACCAACCAAAAAGAAAATCATGATGGGTCCCCAGGCAAAACTGCCGACTTTACCCACCACTAA
>PIVQ01000661.1 GCA_003354055.1 Desulfobacteraceae bacterium
CAGGTTAAGAAAGGAGGGGCAATCTTAAGACCCATGACACTGCTATCAGTAAAAAATTTAAGTATCGGATATGAGACCAAGACGGGGTTGATCAAGGCGATTGACAATATCTCTTTCAATCTTGAAAAAGGTCGTCCCTTGGGGTTTGTGGGTGAATCCGGATGCGGTAAAACCACAATAGGCATGACCCTTATGGGCCTGTTGCCGGACAATGCTAAAATTCTTGGCGGTAGTATCGGGTTTGGCGATCAGGATTTGGTTTCCCTGACCGAAGACCAGTGGCGGTCTGTAAGGGGTAGTGATATTGCCATGATTTTTCAGGCGGCCATGAATGCGTTAAATCCGGTGTACCGGGTGGATGATCAGATCAAAGAGGCCATTGTCGCTCACCATCCTGATATATCGGACAAGGATCTGAACAAGCGGCTGAGAGAGCTTTTTAAGTTGGTCGAGATTCCCTATGACCGCAGCCATGATTATCCCCATGAGTACAGCGGGGGAATGAAGCAGCGGGTGATCATTGCCATGGCACTGGCCTGCCGTCCCCAGTTGATTATTGCAGACGAACCTACAACCGCTCTGGATGTTATTGTCCAGGACCAGATCCTCAAAGAGTTGAGAGCCATCCAGGCCAAGCTACATACCGGCCTGATCTTTATCTCCCATGATATTGCCGTGGTGGCCTCTGTGTGTGAAGAGATCTGTGTCATGTACGGCGGGCAGATTGTTGAAATGGGAACAAAGCAGGAGGTGTTTTCCAAACCACAACATCCTTACACTAAAACCCTTCTTGGATCTTATTTGAGCCTGGACAATGAACGCGATATTATCGTTCCTGAGATGCGCGGGACTCCTGATTTAACCATGGACAGCGGATGCTGCCGGTTCTCCGCCAGTTGCGCCGCCTGTTCCAATACCTGTAAAATAGGCGGACCCAGCTGGATTAAAATATCATCAACCCATAAAGCCCTGTGCTGCGACGAGGGCATTATCAGGAATTTCCATGAATAGTTATGATCCTGACAAGAGCCCTTTAGTTGAAATGAAGGGGGTGATCAAGGAGTACAACCCCCGTAAAAGTTTTTTTTCAAGAGGGCAGAATAAGGTTTTGGCGCTAAATGACATTGATCTGTCCATTAATAAGGGGGAAATCTTCGGTCTCGTCGGCCAGAGCGGCAGCGGTAAAACCACAACTGGCAGGTTGCTTGTAAAGCTGGAAGATCCCACCCGGGGCAAGATTCGTCTCAAGGGGAAACTTATCAATGATCTTTGCGGCAAAGAACTTGCCGATTTTCGATCAAGGGTTCAGATGATATTCCAGGATCCCTACCAGTCTTTAAATCCCCATCTTTCCATTGCTGAAACCATTCTTGAACCCCTGGTGGTCCATGATCTCGGCACCAGAGAAAGCCGTCGTGAAAAAGTCATAAAAACGCTTGAAATAGTCGGACTTCTGCCAGGTGAGGAGTTTTATAACCGCTATCCTCACCAATTATCCGGAGGGCAGCGCCAGCGGGTGGCCATTGCCAGAGCCATTGTTCTGGATCCTGAATTCGTTGTAGCTGACGAACCCACCTCCATGCTGGATGCCACCATAGCCATCCAGTTGTTCAGACTTCTGACCCGCATACGGGATGAGTTTGATATGACCTTTTTGTTTATCACCCATAACCTGGCCGCTGCCAAGTATCTTTGTGACCGGGTGGCTGTGATTCATGAAGGCCATATTGTTGAAGTGAATACGGCAGAGCAGATCATCCGGAATCCGGAGCATCCCTACACCAAAAAGCTGATCGAAGTTCAGCCGGGGTTCCGGTATAACCGTTAAGTAACTGGATCAGACGTCAGATTTTCTCGTTTGATGTAACGGTCAAGGCCAGGGTGGTATTCTGCCGGCCAATGTGAGATAAATTCATCAACAAGGCCTTCCCGCTGTCCGTTCACCAAAGCCAGGGCAAGATATCTGAAAATTTTCCAGGCGGATTGCCTGGGATCTGAAAATAGATTTTTTAAACTGTCATCGAATTCCTGCATTTTGTTTTCCCGCCTTTTGTATTCATCCCGGGTCAGGCAGGAAATGATGATTTTCTTTTCTTGTACCGATGCTAAATACGTCAGTATAGATGCCAGGAAAAAGGATGCAGCAGACACCCTGGCTGCTATCACCGGTTCTTTTTTGGTGAAATCGATGTGAGCCTGAATGTCATCCCTGTATTTTTGTTTTTTGCTTTGGGAGAGGGCCTGGTATGGCTGTGTCTCTAAACGGTTCTTTTTCAGGCGTTTCATCACAGAGATAGTCATCTTTTTTCGCTGTTGCCTGGCCTTTTCATCAAAAACTTCAAAGTACTCTTTAACACTCCGCATACCCGGGGGCGTCAGATCATAGGAACCATTGTCCAAAAGGATGTTTTCCACCTGAACATCCAGAAGTGTGGGAAGATAATAGGAGGCGCAAGTTTCATCTGATACCTCAAGGGGCTTAAAATAGTCCACCAGCAGGGCAGGTCTGCCCAGTTTCTTAACCGGGAAGAAATCGGTATCCCGGGTCACGGGAATTTTTTTATGGCCAAATGGATAAAGCGCAGACGTGAATGTAGGGATGATGATATTGGCACCGTCTAAGGATATTTCAGTACCGTAACTGTCAGTAATGGACGGTCTTACGGAAGTGAAGTCCTCATCCAGGCAGGCTGGAATCAAAAGGTCTGAAGTGGCATGCTGTTTGGTTAAGGCACTTCCCATTCTTTCTTCCAGGGCTTCAATTCTGGATCGGTTTCGGTTTGTCAGGCTCACAGATAAAGGGATCCCGCTTTCTGCTATTTTCCGGACCAGGTCCTCCCTGCCTTTTGGTATTTTTGTCAGCAGGCTGAATTCACAGGGGAAATCAAGATTGTCAAGAATATGGGCAAGTGTAAATTCCCCGTCTTCCCAGTCCATGGGATCAGACCCACCGTATAACGCCAGATCCGTATTGTTGTAGCGTTTAAGTGTTTTGATAAATTGCACCACAGCACCATGGGTAAAATGAGCCCTGACCCTGGGCAATGCCCATTCATTACACCTTCGGCAATAGTTGGAACAGCCTGTGGTCAATTGAAGGGTGACGGCATGTGTGAATACCTGTTCTTTTTGCCACGCCTCAAGATTTATATGTTTGTCCCATGTCTCATAATCAGTAAAGGAAGGCTTTTTTATCCGAACCAGATCCCTGAGAAGGGTTTGAACCTGATCATAGATTGCGGTCAGAGTGAAAATATTTCTATGTTTGGATAATGACGGACTGAAACATTTGAAAGCCGTCTGTATCTGGCGCAGGTATTTTTCATCGGTTTCAGACAGAGGCTGACCCTGGGCTTTAACAAGAATAAGATCGTATTCAGATTCCAAAGCCTTATAGTCTCTGCCATAGATAGCTGACAGAAATTTGTTTTTCATGACTTCCAGCGCAGTTTGCTGCGTTGACGTAAGATGGGTATCGGGGATCATGCCTTTAATCTTCAATGGGTTAAAAATACAAAGGGGGCTTTAAATTATAAAGCCCCCTTTGGGTATTACGTACAATCCGTGATTAAATAAACTTAACCGCGAACCTCTTCTTTAACAGTAGTGGCCAGCTTGAACAGGATGGTCAATACCAGGAATCCTGTGGCCCAAACCGCCAGGGCGATGAGCATCTCCTGATTTGTGGGAGCATACTCCGTCACATGGTGAAGCGGTGAGGGAACAAAGCCACCTGCGATCATGCCCAGAGCCTTATCAATCCAGGCGCCGAAAAAGATCATGGCGCAGGTAACAGGCAACAGGGTCTTATTGTTTCTCAGTTTGGGAATGAGCAGGAAAACAGCGCCGGTACCCATAAGGATAAAGGCACTCCACATCCAGGGAACCATCATGTTGTATCCGTGGTATCCGAACAGCAGATACTGGAGATGGGCCATATGGCCCGGGATGCCTGAGTAAAATACCACAAAGCATTCGCAAATAAAAAAGAAGATATTTGCGATGACAGCGTAGCAGACAATTTTTGCCAGGGTCTGCATGGCTTCCCAGCCCGGATCAAACTTGGTGAACTTTTTGATAATGTAGCACAGGATGATCAGGAACGCTGGACCCGCAGCAAAGGCGGAGGCCAGGAATCTGGG
>PIVQ01000074.1 GCA_003354055.1 Desulfobacteraceae bacterium
TCAAAGTCAACTTTGTGACCGTCGAACTCAGGGCCGTCCACGCAGGCAAATTTGGTATCTCCGCCCACGGTGACCCGACAGCAACCGCACATGCCCGTGCCGTCTACCATGATGGGGTTAAGACTGACCAGGGTTTTAACACCCTTTTCCTTGGTGATGAGGCTGCAAAATTTCATCATGGGAATGGGGCCGATGGCCACAACCATGTCGATGTCGTCTTTTTCCAGGACATCTTTGAGGACATCCGTCACAAAACCGTGGTGGCCTTCAGAACCGTCATCGGTACAGATGTGGAAGTTCGTGGAGGCGGCCCGCATTTGTTCTTCCATGATCAAAAGATCATAGCTTCTGGACCCTAAGATGGTGGTGACCTCGTTACCGGCTTCTTTCAAAGCACGGGCTATTGGGTGAAGTACGGCAATACCGGTACCGCCGCCCACGCAAACCACTTTACCGACATTATCAACATGGGTGGGGGCTCCTAAGGGGCCGATAAGGGCATAAAAGTCGTCTCCGACCGCAAGGTCTTTGAAAGCAGCCGTGGATTTACCGACGACCATATAGATAATGGTAATGGTTCCCTTCTCAGGGTTGGTGTCTGCCATGGTCAGCGGAATCCGCTCGCCTTTTTCATCAGCCTGGAGAATCACAAACTGACCGGGCTTGGCTTTTTTGGATATGCGTGGTGCCTCTATTTCGTTTAGAATGATGGTCCCTTGGGCCATTTCTTCACGATGTACAAGTTTTGCCATTCCTTCCTCCTGTATTCATCTCTATATTTTAAGGATAGCCATCCCTAATAATATTATTCGAAAACATCGATAGTATTCAGATCCTCTTATAAAATCAAGTAAAATCGAGTAAAATCAGATAGAAAAGCGAAAGAAAAACTATCAAACTATAGCTTTTACTAATAAACGAAAAATTCTTAATGATAACAGTGTTTAGCAGAATAGAACGAATTTTTGATCATCATTGGTTATTGTCAGGAATGATGGTTTTTGATAGGTTTCCCTTCAGAAAATTTATGAATTCAGGTTATGAAACCGGGGGACCGATGAAAAAAATATGGCTGGCTATTGCTGTGGTTCTTATTCTGACAGGCCCGGTAAAGGGTGAGCAGGCAGAACCAGGCCTTTCGACTACATTCGAAACAAAGACGAAACTGCCGACGGAACAGTCGACAGAACCGAAAACCGAATCGGAAAATGATATCAATGTTTTTGGAAATAAAGAATTTCTCAACCAGATGTCTTATTCCCTTGGCTATGATATTTTCAGTCATGTGAGCGGACAGGTGGAGCTGGATGTTGAGGCGTTTATGGAGGGGATCCAGGATGCCCGGAAGAAAAGTCCAAAGCTGGATGAGACCCAGATGCGCCAGATGCTTATGGCCTATCAACGGCTGGCCCGGAAAAACGAAATGGAGAAAGTTCAAAAGATCCGGGATGAAAATCAGGCCCAAGGCGGGGTTTTCCTTGAGGGGAATAAATTAAAAGAGGGGGTGATCAGCCTCTCTACCGGCCTTCAGTATAAGGTTCTCAAACAGGGAGATGGACCCATTCCCGGCCCCGAGGATACTGTGGAATGCCATTACCGGGGGACTCTGGTGGACGGGACGGAATTTGATTCTTCTTATTCCAGAGGACGTCCTGCGGTGTTTCAGGTGTCCAAGGTGATTTCAGGCTGGACCCAGGCCCTGACGCTGATGCCTGTCGGCTCCAAATGGGAGTTGTATATTCCTCCGGATCTGGCCTATGGTGATCAGGGCGCAGGGGATAAGATTCAGCCAGGCGATACCCTTATTTTTGAAGTGGAGCTGTTGGGGATCCTGGAATAGGCGTTACCCCTTTTTTGCATCCACCCCGTACTTCTTTTTATTTGAATTCAGACGCAGGGCAGTCACCAGGCCTTTATCCCGTATGGTATACATGGCCAGTTTGCGTTTGTTCATGGAAAAGAAACGTTTTCCGTATTTGGCGAGTTTTGCCTCGTTAATTTCAAATCCAAGACCCGGATCATGGGTGGGATGGAGCATGCCCTGTTCATGGTAAAACGGCTGTTTTAATATGCCGTCTCTTTTTTCAACGGTCCATGAGGGCGGATTGATGGGGTATTCCAGAGGCTTTACACCGTTGAATCCCGATGCCAGTAATACATTAAGATTCACGGCAAACCCAATGCCGTTGGTCCAGGTGTGCGGAGTGAATTTAAGGCCGTGCCGTCTGCAATGCTCAGCCACCTCAAGGGTGTGGGCAATGCCGCCGGTCATGATGGCATCGGGCTGGAAAATATCATAGCAGCCCTTTTCTACCATCATTTTAAGTTCGGATTTGCCGTTGGTATGGATTTCCCCGCCTGTGATCGGAATCCTGCTGTATTGGGTTAGTTCAGTGAGGTCCTCGTAATTATCCATGGGCAGGGGTTCTTCCAGCCAGGCCACGCCCATTTCCGCGCAGGCATCGGCAAAGTACTTGGCGCGGGTCAGGTCCCATAACGGGGCATCGTTAATGATGGTTACCCGCCAACCCTGATTTGCATCAACACCGATTGCCATGTCATCGCCCACCGCATCCACAACCGCTTTTACATGGTCAATATCCGTTTGGACATCAAACTCATGGACACGGATCTTGATGGTTTTAAAGCCTTCATCCCGGCGTTGCCGGGCCTCAAAGAGCCTAGAATCCTTGTCTTTGATTTCACCGGTGGATGCATATACTTCTACAGGTTCATTCAGGCCACCCAGGAGCTGATACACGGGTTTGTTTTCAAGCTTGCCTTTGATATCCCAGAAGGCAGGCTCGATCCAATTGGCCCGAACCCCGAGATAAGAGACTTCCCGCAGCCGCTGGAGCATAAGATCGATATCAGTTGCATCATGGCCGATAAGATACGGAGCAATTAAGTTGCCAATCCCTTCCCTTTCCGATGCAATGGCAGGCCCGGCAGAATACCCCTGAATTCCATCCTGTGTCGTGATCCGAATCAGATCAAATCGGTTGTCCGTGGACGGATATCCCGGGATCCAGCTGGGATAAAAAGGCTTGTCCAAAGGGATTCTGACATGAAATAACTCTACCTGGGATATGATACTCATGAACCAATCCTTTGTTATCGTTATGTTCTATGCTGCAAAATAATCCGGCGTAACAACCGCGCCCTTTTTTTTCCGCAGTTCAATCAGCTGGACTTTTTGCTCCGCCAGGATATCGAACAACTGCTGAGGAATATTTTCTTCCTTGGCATAGGCCTCTTCCTGAAGTTCAATGCGCTGGATGATTTTATCCGTATACAGGGAGAATTGTTTGTCGTACAGATCTTTTGGATAGTCCTTTTCAATAATATCATTGAAAAGCTGATTCAAATCCTCGTATTTGGGCAGGTTGCCGACGGGGGTGGACAGGTAGTCCATTTCACCGTGGGCGTAGCGCTCCAGCCATGCCAGCCAGACTTTTACATCTTTTTTCTCACCTAAAAGCCGTTTTGAATCTCCACCCCGGGCCTGGTCCGTAAGAAAATAATTAAGACCAGCCATGATAGGTTTGTTATCATCGCTCAGATCCGGGTTGCCGAAAAATTTAAACTGGGCATCCATGTAATCGCCCAGGGCGCCCGGGATAAAAGGTGCATTTGCCCAGGGAGCACGCTTCACTCCGGAAGCTCCTACTTCAGTGGCTGTGGCAGCCGAAACAATACAGGCACCGATCACCACACCGGCATCAGAGCTCTTGGCCACCCATACCGGGGGCATGGTGTCGGCATCCCTGCCGCTGTAAGTAAATACCCGGGTCAGGACACCTTCAGGATTATCGGCTTCAGGGGAAAAGTTGTCCAGGCAAGAAGAGGCCAGGGTACATCTGGAGTTTGGATGGGACAGGGGAACCGGGTCTCCTTTGGCATTGGTTTTGTCCTTGAACCAGTCGCCCTGGAAGTTGACACCTTTGTCCGGACTTTCTTCCCCGCTTCCTACCCAATGGGGAACATCCGTCTCGTCAATAAGCACGTTGGACCAGATGACCTCGTGGCCCGGTTGACGCAACACCTTCATAAGAAGGGGATCCCCTTCCTGGTTTACATCTTCAACTATGCCGAAGATACCGTTTTCCGGGTTTATCGATCGGATACTTCCGTCTTCGGCAATCCACATCTGGGCAAGATCATCGCCCACAAATACATTTCCTGCCATGGCGGTTGTGGTTTTTCCGCATCCTGACGGGGCAGCTCCTGCACACCAGGTAGTTCTGCCGCCGGGACCGTTAATCCCGGTGATAAACATATGTTCTGATAATTCCCGGCCCTTGTTGGTGTATACGGCTTTGTCCACGGCAAATCTGTGGTTACCCTTTTTTAACAGCAGGGTGTTGCCGGCATAGGTACACATATAGGAATAGGTGGTCTGGTACTGGCGGTCCATGAAAACCCTGGCGTCGGGCAGATCCTCGGGGCGATTCAGTCCTTCGGAATGAACGTTGGTGAAAAAGTGCCCAAGGGCTGCAACTTCCTGGTTAAAATCATCAAAGGCATTTCTGTATAACAGTTCTGCACTGTGGCAGACATAGGCGGATGAGGTGATTTCCAGAGCCGGGTTGGACACGGGAGAGCCCACAGGTCCTCTCATGTAAAATCCCACAATCATGGTTTTTCCTTCCATGATTCCGGCCATGCTGGACTGGATATCTTCTAATGCCTCGTCACGGTTTCTCCGGTTGGCAAGAGAAGATATATGATCTTCGGGATCGGCAATAATAAAGGTCCGGTCTACGATCCTGCCCTGTTCGTCAGCCAGATCAAAATGGATGGTGTGGTTGTCCATGGAAAGGGCGCGTTCTTCACTTTTTTCCAGGGCCAGTTTTTTGATAAAGGCTTTGTCTTCGTAAGATCCGGTATTGATAAAAACGGAATTCGGATTGCAGAGTACTATGGCATTGGCAATCCGGATCAAAATGTCCGGATGCTGAATTTTGGAAATTCGGGCCAGATGGGTGTCATCCATTTTTTGCTTAAAAGTTTCAAGGGCTTGGTCAGCAGAATCGATTTTTCCAAGTGTATTCAATACGTCCATTTTAATATCCAGATTTAAATATTTGAAAGTTAACCTTAAATAGATTTATCGTAAAGTTTCCTTCTACCATTTAATTTATAAAAATCAAATGGAATCTTACAAAAGAATGAAAAAAAAAGTATTTTATTTTCTGAACAGGAATCTGTATAAAAACAGGACCATGCACCGACAATTTTTTAAAAAAAAGGAAAACAGTCAATGAAACACGAAATATTTGCGGATTTACACAATCATACCACGGCTTCTGACGGAGATTTCTCTCCTAACGCCTTGGTGGCTGCGGCAAAGGAAAAGGGGATACGGGCCTTAGGGGTAACCGACCATGACACCCTGGGCGGTATCAAAAAAGCCATTGATGCTGCAAATGAGGTCGGAGTTGAAATTGTGCCGGGTGTGGAAATTTCGGTAAGGTTCAAACGGCACAACTTTACAGGCACTCTCCATGTGTTGGCCTATTTTTCATTGGAACGGCTAAAGGACAAGGCGTTCTGCAATAGGTTTGAAGCCCTGTTGTCGGGTGGCCGGGGGGAAGGACTGGTGCGGGCCCGCGTTGAAAAAATCAACCGGATATTCGGGCCTCAGGGCGAATCCCCCCTGCTGGAAAGGGATCTGCTCTATGAAGATATATCCGTGTATGCGGAAAATGTCTCACGCCGGCATTTTGCCCTGGCGCTGGCAGAACGTTTCGGCTTAAAGGATAAAGAGACCATCAACCGGATCATCGGAAACGACAGCCCTGCATATCTGCCATCAGGCGTTGACCTGGTATCGGTGGGTGAATTTATTAGGAATGAACCTGTGGTGGCTGTGCTGGCCCATCCGGCGGCAGGTTCTTTCCCCGGAGAAGGTCATTATAAAGAGGTACTGCCTCCCATTGAAACCGTAGAAAAACTAATGCCCGAGTTCCTTAAGGCCGGTATCCAGGGGCTGGAGGTTTTTTATCCCGGTCATTCGGAAGACCATCAAAATGAACTTCTGGCATGGGCAAAAGCCCACAACCTGATTGTGACCGGCGGTTCCGACTGCCATGACGTCACTGAACGCCCCCCCGGTGTCTGCGGAATTACCCGGGCGCAATTTGAAATCCTGAAGGATGCAATCATAAAATAATTTTGGGTCTGCTACCTGACCGGAGGGCCGGATCCTTTAATATGGACCTGCTAATATGGACTGGCCTTTTTTTCAAGCCCGTAAAGACCCATAAGCACAATCACTCCTGCCAGCGTAATAAGACCGCAGGCATTGAATGAGGCCATATAGGCCTGGGACTCTGTTTTGCCCATGGCCAGCAGACCATCTGTGACAGGTCCTGCAATAAGGGTAGCGGCCACGCCCCAGCTTAAGAAAAATGTGGCATTGAACAGGGCAAAATATTTTCCCCGGCGCTCAGGGGGAATATAGGCTGAGGCCAGTTCATAGGAGGATGCAATAATTAATACTTCGGAAAATCCCATTAAAAAGGAAGACAGGCAGATCCAGGATAGCTGCGTGGTCTGGCCGATAATAAAAAGGGCCAGAGCTGCGGCCACTGAAGAAAGCCCTAAGGTGGTTCTGTCTCCGAACCTGCGGCAGAGCGCTCCTGCAAAAAAGCCTGTGACGATCAGGCCCACGGATCGTATATTGACCACATGACTCAGGGTGATGGCGGAAAGATCCAGTCCTGAGTCCAGGGTCAGGTATTGGGGCAGGGTAACTGCTATGGCGTTTCTGCCGAAATGAATCAGGGTTATGGCGGCAAGAAAGATAAAAAATATTCTGGGCACATCGGACTGCGACTCCAAGGTTTTTGTTGATTGTTGCTCAGTAGTGTCAGTGCCGCCTTCAGGCACCAGAAACATGGGAAAAATAGAGAGAAACATAACAATGCCCGAGATCCAGAACAGGCTTCCCTCGTAAAAACCCCAGCCTTCAAATGAAGTTCCCATCCGGTCATAGAGAAGGCCGCCAACCAGAACACCGACAATTCTCCCCATACCTCCCATGCTTTCCAGGCGCCCCATGATTTGGCTTCGGTTTCCCTGTTTGTAAATATCTGAGATCAATGCGCTCCATCCGATATTGGACATGGACCAGAATATTTCAATCACAGACATGCCGAAGATGATCACCCAGCCGGCAGTGAGCAGGTCCGAGGGGATCCTGTGGGCATAGAACAGAAGTATGGTTCCGGCACCGCCTAAAATTTCTCCCCAGATGATCAGTATCCGCCTTTTCTGAAGCCTGTCTGATAATTCTCCCCAGACGTACCGCTGTGCAAGGACATTGACGATCATGGGTATTGTGGCAAATAGCGTCGTTGCTGTAACGGACAATCCCAGGTAATGACGCAGATAAATAGTCAGATAACTAAAAAACAGGCCTCTTCGGAACACGGCCAGGACCTGAAAAGAGGATATGCCTAAAAAGGTTTTCATCGGGGCGGAATCTATCAGGGGGGAGGTAAAATATCAAGCCTGGAAGAAAAGGAGATTCAAAATTGCGTTGGCCGGGATGATCGTGTATTATTCCCTTACCACAACATAAAATCTGCAATTTGTTGCACGCCCTGAACCAGAGACAAAATGAGAAAAGGTCAGCACCTATGGCAAAAATTTTGATCATTGATGATGATTCCCATATCTGTGAGACCCTGGTTCTCAGATTTACCAGACTGAATCATGAGGTTGTATCTGCGCTTACCCTGAGGCATGGCCTGGATCTTTTGTTTGCCAATGCGTTTGATATTGTGTTTCTGGACATCAATCTGCCGGATGGTAACGGACTGGAAGCCATCGGTACCATTAAAGAGCATGCCTACCCTCCTGAGATTATTATCATGACAGGGGACACGGATCTGGAAGGTGCCGAGCTTGCAATGAAATCCAAGGCCTGGGATTATATTGATAAAAGCTGTTCCCTAAAGGAATTTAAGTTCTCCTTGATCAGGGCCATTGAATACAGGGAACAAAAGCAGCTTCGTTCCAGTGAAATAAGGCTCAAACGGGAATCCATTATCGGACAGAGCAGTCAGATAAAGGCCTGTATCAAGCGGGTGGCAAAGGCGACGAATTCCGATGCACCGGTGCTGCTCCTCGGGGAAACCGGAACAGGCAAGGAGCTGATTTCAAGGGCCATCCATGAAAACAGCCATCGAAATGAAAACGGGTTTGTGGTAGTCGATTGCGCAGCATTGCCGGAACACCTGGTGGAAAGTGTGCTTTTCGGCCACGTAAAAGGGGCGTTCACAGGGGCTGATACCGATAAGGTCGGGTTGATGCGTCTGGCAGACGGAGGAACCCTTTTTCTTGATGAGGTTGGGGAGCTTCCTGCCGAGATTCAAAAGAAATTTTTACGGGCTGTTCAGGAAATGCGATTCAGACCCTTGGGCAGTGATAAGGAAGTGGTAAGCAACTTCAGGTTGATAGCCGCCACCCACCGGGATGTCGTGAGCATGATCCGGAAAAAGCGGTTTCGGCAGGACCTGTATTATCGCATCTCCTCTATTAAAATAGAGGTGCCGCCCCTGCGAAATCGCAATTCAGATATCCCGCTGTTGGTGGCCTATCATATGGAACGGAAACAGGCGCGTTTTGGCAAGTTTTCCCATGATCTGTCCGATGAATTCATGGAGCAGCTTCAGGGGTATGACTGGCCGGGAAATGTCCGGGAATTGTTCAACACCATTGAGTATGCCTGCAGTGACGCATTTCAGGAAACCATGCTTTTTCCAAAGCATCTTCCGGATTATATCCGGGTATTTAGTATTAAGAAAAAGATTCTTCCGCCCATATCTTCCAAGCCTGAGAAAGGCGGGGCCAATGCTATGGCACCGGTTGAGAGCCTTGGACTTAAAGCGTTTACGGAGTCCATGAAACTCAAATATATGCAGGACCTGATGATCCATGTAAAAGGAGATATAAAGCTGGCCTGCAAATTATCCAATCTATCCAGGGGACACCTGTACTCATTGTTAAAAAAATACAATATTAACAATCCTTAACCTGTCATATAATTATGACTGTCATGTTTTTCATATTTTCCATATAACTCTGTAGTTTTATAGCATATTTCCCCATTGTATGCCTTGGGCTGTTCTTTGAGTGAGATCGAATTGTCATTTTTTTCTGACACTTTGGATAGCCATGCCCGATGGCGAAGTGACTGATTTTTAAAGAGATTTCTGTTTCTCATACTTTGGTACGCATCTTGTAATATCTTAATGTATAACCTGTGAAAAAATAGTTAATCGTGACAAGCGGAGAGACCAAATGAATTTTGTGCTTTTCATTCATGAAGATGTTTATGAAACCGGCAATGTCCTTGAGCAGTGTGTCTCAAACAGGACTGCCGGCTCTTTGGTTGAAAAAATTCATACATTCAATGCCCTGAGAACCCGGCTGAAGCGGATTGCATTTTATGGGGATACCGATGTTTTTATCCTGCTGGCAGATACCCGTTACCGGCTGGCTGAGTTTGTCTCCCTTATGGACTTTCTGGCGGATAAGCGGTTAATCCTTGTGATTCCTGATGATTCAGAGGCCACTCTGACTGCTGTACATAAATTGTTCCCCAGGTATTTCACCGTTATGAACGAGACCTATGATGATTTAGGGGATGTAGTGAACAAGATGATCCAATAGTTACGAAAACCTATAGAAAAAAAGGAGAATAGTATTATGGCTCAATCGGTTGCGACATTAAATCAAGCCATAACGGCAACCATCATGCAAACCGGAAAATACCTGACCTTTACTCTGGATAACGAAGGGTATGGCATCGGCATTCTCAAAGTCAAGGAAATCATTGGTATGATGACCATCACTCCTATTCCCCGTACCCCGACTTTCGTCAAAGGGGTCATCAACCTGAGAGGCAAAGTCATTCCGGTCATGGATCTGAGATTGAAATTCGGGTTAGGAGAAATTCCCTACACGGACAGGACCTGTATTATTGTGGCTGAAATTGATTCGGAAGAGAACACCGTGCTCATCGGTATTGTGGTGGATGCTGTGTCTGAAGTCCTGAATATTCCGGGGGATGATATTGAAGAGCCCCCTGCCTTTGGTACCCGGTTAAATACTGAGTATATCCTGGGTCTGGCAAAGACAGACCAGGGTGTAAAAATTCTTCTTAACATTGACAAGGTATTGGCAGAATCCGACATCACGGCAATGAAGCAGACGGCCTGAGGCGGCTAAATCAAAAATAATGACAACTTAAGCATAAATTAAAAATAAGGAGAAATTGATGAAAAACAAAAGTTTAAAGTTTAAACTCATGCTAAGCTTTCTTTTGGTGGGGTTAATCCCATTTATCATAGTTGCTGTGGTTTCCATGAATAAATCGAGTAATGCCCTGTCCCACGCCGCTTTTGGCCAGTTAGAGGGGATGCGCGCAGTTAAAAAGGCCCAGATTTCCCAGTTTTTTAATGAACGCCAGGGAGACATGGGGGTGCTCATGGAAACCGTGGCCACCCTCAGAACAGAGGCGTTTTCAAAATTGGACGCTATCCGGGATATTAAGAAAAGCCAGATCCAGGGTTTTTTTGAGGAGCGGATGGGGGATGCCAGGGTTCTGGCGGATAGCCCTTTTATCGTCACTGCATATAAGGCGTTGGATGATGCCTTTGATTCCGGAGGGGGGGCTGCCAGTGGGCAGTTCAAGGGGTATACCAATGGGAAGTTTGATTCAACGCAAGTTTACAAAACGGTTCACGATAATTATTTTGCCAATCTGCAATTCTATATGGAGCAGTATGGATACTACGATGTGTTTCTCCTTGATGTCGAACATGGGGCAACTGTATTTACAGTAACCAAGGAAGCTGATTTCGGTATCAATGTGACAGAT
The DNA here is from genome assembly GCA_003354055.1 of Desulfobacteraceae bacterium. Next base: position 10,895 of record PIVQ01000074.1, read on the forward strand.
GTGGACTCTTCTCTCAAGGATGTGTGGAAGCAGGCAGTAAAAGGCCGTGTGGCCCTGTCCGATACCAAACCCTATGCCCCTTCCGCTGGTGCCCCTGCCCAGTTTGTGGCAGCTCCGATAAAAGAAAACGGGCGTGTCATCGGTGTGGTGGCCCTTCAGATCTCTCTGGATGCCGTGAACCGGATAATGACCGCCAGAACAGGCTTAGGGGAAACCGGTGAAACCTATCTTGTGGGCAGCGACCAGCTCATGCGGAGCGATTCCTTTCTTGATCCTAAAAACCATACGGTGGCTGCCTCGTTTGCCAATCCCGGTAAAGGTGGTGTGAATACGGAGGCCTCAAAGGCGGCTGTGGGCGGGGAAACCAATTCTGATGTAATCCTTGATTACAACGGCAACCCGGTTCTTTCCTCCTACACCCCTGTCAAAATCGGAGATATCACCTGGGGACTTCTTGCAGAGATTGATGTGGCCGAAGCCTTTTGCCCCAAAGATGAGTCCGGGGAGTATTTCTTTAAAAAATATACTGAAATGTACGGGTATTATGATCTCTTCCTTATAAACCCGGATGGGTATGCCTTCTACACCGTTGCCCAGGAGGCGGATTACCAGACCAACTTTGATAAAGGCAAATATGCAGGTTCCGGTTTGGGTAAGCTGTTCAGAAAAGTTAAAGCTGATAAAGCATACGGTGTCGCTGATTTTGCCCCCTATGCCCCCAGCAACGGGGAACCTTGCGCTTTTATCGCCCAGCCCGTTATTCACGGTGGAGAGGTTGAGATGGTGGTGGCGCTTCAGTTATCCCTGGATGCCATCAATACCATCATGCAGCAGCGGGACGGTATGGGGGAAACCGGAGAAACCTATCTTGTGGGTATGGATAAGCTGATGCGGTCGGATAGTTTTCTGGATTCCACAAACCACTCAGTGAAGGCTTCTTTTGCCAATCCGTCAGCCGGCAGCGTGAACACCGAGGCCACTGAACTCGCCCTGTCCGGAAAAGAATCCCAGAAAATTATCATTGATTATAACGGGAATCCCGTACTAAGTGCCTTTACCCCATTGAAAATCGGAGAAACCACCTGGGCTCTGATTGCCGAGATTGACGAGTCCGAAGCCTTTGCCGCGGTTAATACCATCAAATGGCTCACACTGATGATTTCAGTCATTGCCATAATCGGCATTCTGGCTGTGGCATTTTTCAATGCCAGGGCCATTACCAAACCCATTAACCTGATCACGGCTGGTATGGAAGAAGGCGCCGGCCAGGTCGCTTCCGCCTCCTCCCAGGTGTCCGGCTCAAGCCAGTCCCTTGCAGAAGGCGCATCCCAGCAGGCAGCCTCCATTGAAGAAACCTCTGCCTCAATGGAAGAGATGGCGTCCATGACCACCCGGAATACTGAAAATGCGGCTCAGGCGGACACTTTAATGCAGGAGGCTAATCAGGTAGTGGTGGTGGCCAATGAATCCATGACAAGGCTGACAGGTTCCATGGCAGATATTTCCAAGGCCAGTGAGGAAACCTCTAAAATTATCAAGACCATAGACGAGATCGCATTCCAGACCAATCTGCTTGCCTTGAATGCAGCGGTTGAAGCGGCAAGGGCAGGGGAGGCCGGTGCCGGCTTTGCCGTGGTTGCCGATGAGGTCAGAAATCTGGCCATGCGGGCTGCAGAAGCGGCAAAAAATACGGCTGAGCTTATCGAAGGCACGGTGAAAAAGGTGGAAGACGGATCCGAGCTGGTAGCAACCACCAACGATGCATTTATCAAAGTGGCTGAAAGCGCGGAAAAGGTCGGCGGCATTGTGGCTGAAATTGCCGAAGCGTCAAAGGAACAGTCTTCGGGCATTGACCAGGTTAACATTGCAATTACTGAAATGGATAAGGTGGTTCAGCAGAACGCAGCCAATGCGGAAGAATCTGCATCTGCATCCGAGGAAATGAATGCCCAGGCGGAACAACTCAAGGATTATGTGGGAGATCTGGTACAACTGGTGGAAGGCGTCCGGAAAGACAGTGGCGCGGCCACGGGCCACCACCGGCCCGTTAAGACTGTGGGGCATTCTTCAAAAATGCTTGGCAACGCCGGGAAAAAGAAATTGGCCGGGCCTGATAAGGAAGTCCGTCCGGAGCAGGTCATTCCTTTTGACGAGGATGACGAGTTTAAAGACTTTTAACTGCTGATAATAAAAACCGGCACAGGATCTCCTGTGCCGGATACCTCTTTGCTGTTCTTTCGAAACAGGATACAAACCAAGGGGATAATAATGAAATATGAAACCATTGGGCATTTATTGGAAACCTTTTATTGCGATTATCTTCTGGCAACCCCCGGTCATAGAACAACCTTGATGGCGCTGGTTCCCACTGCGGAAAAAATTCATCAGGAATGTGTCAGGCAGACCTTGCCCGACCTTGCCGTCCTGATGTTAGAAATTCTGAAGCATATTGATAAGGTTTTGGATATAAACGAAGATGATTGGGCTGCGCAAATGGTGTCGCTTGGTGAATCCATTTCCCGATTTTCTGTTGTTTTTAATCGGAAGACGAAAGAAACTCCGCCGGCAACTTGCTCCATGACTAAGCGCCTATCCCTTTAATATAAAAGCTTCATCCTTTTTCCCCGGTCGTTCCGAGTACCTGTGCAAGCATTCTGGCCATATCGGTTTTGATTACAGGTTTGTATAGCAGCCCCTGGGCGCCTATGGCCTCTGCTTTTTCAGGGGAAATTTTCTCGCTGAATCCCGTGCATATGATAACCGGCAGGTCCGGGTTGATCTCTTTTATACCCATGGTTAACCGGTCTCCAGTCAGTTCCGGCATGGTCATATCCGTTATCACAAGATCATAGGCATGGGGGTGGGATTGAATCCGGGCCAGGGCCTCTTCACTTCTGCTGAAAGTGTCGGTATCATATCCAAGACGGTGCAGGATCAGTTCTTCTATTCGGAGAATAGGCAGTTCATCATCCACCAGCATGATATTACCGCTTCCCCTTGGGATTTCAGCAAGGTCTTTGCCAAGGTCCCGGCCCGGTTCCTTTTCAACGGCAGGTATACAGACTTTGAACGTGGTTCCTTTATTTCTGGAGCTGCTTACAAAAATATCTCCACCGTAGTTTGTTATAATACCGTGAACGACTGAAAGTCCAAGTCCGGTACCCTTACCCTTGGGTTTGGTTGTATAATAAGGGTTAAATATTTTTTCCATGATATGGGATTCCATGCCGGTGCCTGTGTCTTCAATACTGAAAAGAACATAGGAACCCGGGGCCAGAGATGAAAATTCCGGACTTCCCTCTGAAATATCAATGTTTGCAAGAGTAATGGTCAGGGTTCCCCCGGATTCATCCATGGCATGAAATGCATTGGTGACAAGATTCATGACCACCTGATGGATCTGGGTGGGATCTGCCATGATCGTGTGGCAGGACTTATCAATTTCCTGCCTGATTTGAATGGTGGATGGAATGGTGGACTTGATGAGTTTTGTCACCTCTTTGATGATCAGATTGGGCTGGAGGGGGATAACCTCCTGGTCGGTCTGGCGGCTGAATGTGAGGATCTGTCTGACCAGTTCCTTGGCCCGTTTGGCACCTGATAGAATTTCTGCGATGTATTTGTGAAACCGTTTGTCTCCGGCCAGATCCTCTTCCAGCATCTCAGCAAACCCCACAATGGGGAAGAGTATATTATTAAAATCATGGGCAATACCACCGGCAAGTGCGCCGATGGCTTCATTCTTCTGCAGCTGCCGCAGATTCTGCTCCATCTCTTGGCGTTCTGTTTCATAGTCTGCCCGGTGAAGTGCCAGAGCGAAAACTTCCGCCACACGCTGGATGGCAATGATATCCTGTTCCGAATACGATCTTTGGCAATTGGCCAGGGCGATCAGTCCCCGCAGGTGGTCTCCCATGACAACAGGTACGGCCAGAAAGTTTTTCAAGAGAATATGACCCTGGGGAAGCCCTGTGGTGCTGGGATGGGTGTCCGGCGTATTGGTAAAAAAGGCCTTTCGCGTATTCAGGGCATGGCCCCATAATCCGCCGTATTTGTTGTTTTCTCCAATTGGAAAGGTGGTGCCTTGGTCTTTGACCTTACATGCGTCTCCAAACATATCGGTCATGGTGTGCCCCACATTGTCGAGGGTGAGTTTGTCAATGGAAGAGACAAAACCGAATTTACTGCCTGTCAATTCTTTGGCATAGTCCAGGGTCACGTCAGATACATTTTTGATCTCATAGACCTCAGAGAGAAGTGCCTTTGAAATGTCGGCAACGGCACGGTTGAGATGCAGCTCGTTTTTCAGGGCGGAAATATCCCTGCAGGTGTACATGATCGTGCCGCCCTGGATATCCACCTGTTTGATGTTGATCAGCAGATCATGGGCTGCTCCGGCTTTGTCCTTTATGGTCAGCTCCTGGTTTTTTACCTCTTTGACCAGACTAAGATCCCCGGAATCCACAAGATTTACGCCTAATAATTCAGGCAGCCGGCCCATGGCCTTTACCTCATCTTCCGAATATCCGAAGATATAATCCACATTGGGACAAATAAAGGTAAACACGCCCCGGTTATCGGTGATGAGTACTGTATCGGAGATGTTGGACAGGGTGATCCGGTGAAGCTCTTCCGAGGCTTTGAGGGCATCTTCGGATTTTTTCTTTTCTGTGATATCCCGAATTACAAGGTAGGTCACCTTTTTTTCTTCCTGTGTTACGGTATAGGCATGGCCTTCAACGGGGAATTTCGTACCGTCCTTTTTCCGGTGTCTGCGCAGGGGAACATGGATTTTTTCACCTTTTTTTATTTGGGTGACGGAGGCAGATGATTTTTGGGGTTCCGCACTAAGATCTATGGCCGTCATGTTTCTGAACTCTTCAGTGGAATACCCGTACAAAACTGATGCTGCCGTATTGGACTCCAGAATCGTCATGCTATCGGGATCAAGGATGAATATGGCATCTGCCCCATGCTCAAAAAGCAATCTGTACTTTGTCTGGCTGGCCTTTAATTTCCGGTTTGATAGTATAATTTCACGGGTTCTCTTTTTCACGGTTGTCTGAAGCGTTCTCAGCCATACCATGCCGATGACCATGCAGAAGGTGATGATTGCAATGGTCATGATCAATATGCTCTGACGGTTTTTATTGGCTGTTTTTTGGGTAAGTTCAGGGTTGAATATATAATCAATAGTATCTGAGGGGCTGCTGACGACACCGATATCAATCAAATAGTTATTAATTTTTTCCCAACGGTTGGGGTTGACGTGGCCGATCTCAACTTCAGGAAAATGGGTCAATGCGAACATGCCGTTGCTCTGGTAGGTATTAAAGGCTGCCGGATCATTAATGGGCCTCCCCCGTTTGAGGGTTCGGCAAATCTTATTTACCATCTCTGCCTTATGGGTAAGCGCGTATTCCCATCCTTTGATACTTGCCTGTTTAAAGGTTGTCACAAGATCCGGCTGATTTTGAGCAATATCCTCTCGGGTAAAGATTGAATCTCCGTAAAAATCAATCCCGTATTGTATGGGCAAAAATTCGTTAATACTTATCCCGCGGGTTTTCGCTGTAAAGGGGATATTTATGGAATATCCGGGGATCACATCCACCTGCCCTGATACAAGGTGGTCTATTCCGGGTTGGTGGGGATAGGGTGTTATCCGGTCGGGATTTATACCTTCTGCCCGAAGAAGGGTCTGAAATTCCATATCAATGAGATCATTTACCCGTCTTGCGACCTTGAGATTGAGAAATCCCGCCGGCGACAGGATTATGGTATCGCCTCGTGTATAGAACCGGGCGGCACTGTGCTGGAATATCGAGGCCACAAGAACCAGAGGAAGACCGTCATCCCTTGCCTTTAATATGTCTGTGGCACCGATTCCAAAATGGGCTCTGCCCCGTCCGACCTCTTCAACAGCGCTTAAAAATTTTTTCGGGGTGACAGCGGATAATATGTCAACATTCAGACCTGCCTCATTATAGTACCCCTGCCATTGGGCCGCATAATACCCGGCAAATTGAAATTGATGATCCTGGCTGAGCTGCAGAATAACCTTGTCTTTGGCAAAGCTGCTTGCCGGATAAAATAAAATGAAAACCACCATGACGAAAAAAAAGCGTTTGGCCATTTATAAATGGGTCCTATTCCTAAGGTTTTAATTGGCTGATACATAGGGACGAAAATTTATGTTTACGGGATTTATTAAAAACTAAGTGTACCTGTTTATATAAGGGAAGGCAAACGCTTTTTATCGTAGCCTTTTTAAGCGTTGGATGGATTCATTTTAATGCGCAGAATTGATTCAAGGGATTGAAAACAATGGGCCAATGGGATAATTCTCTTGAATAAAAACCACAATTTTTCTAAACTGGATGCATCATCAAATATAAGCCAATTCGCCTTTTTACCATATTTCGCTCCTGACAAGGCATCAGGAACCGGTTAATCGCAAGTCTTAAGGGATGTTCTATGAGTGAGAGCATACTGATTATTGAGGACGACGAAATTCAGCGTATGCTGGTAACAGAAATGCTTGCGACCTTTATCTCCGTTGATATTCATGAGGCCGGGGATTGCGATGAAGCCATGGCTGTTCTGGCTGAAAACAGTATTGATGTTGTGCTCTGTGATATCGGGTTGCCCGGAAAATCCGGCCTGGATCTGGCCCGGGAGATTTTAAATATTTACGATCATATCGCTGTTATCATGCTTACGGCTGATGATGATCTTGCGACCAGTCAGAGGGCTGTTGAGCTGGGCGCCTGTGCCTATCTGGTAAAACCTGTGACACCCAGTCAACTTAGAATCAGTATTGCCATTGCCGTAAAGATAAGAGAATACCAGAATATGATCAGCCGCCAGCAGGCGGATCTTGAGGCCAAGGTCGACTATCTGGAGCAGATCCGGATTGATCTTGAGGAAAGCCAGGAAAGCTTTAAAGCCCTGTTTGAAAATATTCAGGAGGGTTTTTTTCGGACCAGCCTTGCGGGGCG
>PIVQ01000662.1 GCA_003354055.1 Desulfobacteraceae bacterium
GTGATGCGCTGAATAATAATGTTTTCCGGCAGCCTTTCTAAAAAGTCACAGACCAGATCCGCATAGGCCTGCTGTTCCAGGGGGGTATAATCACCCTGCTGCCACATCCGGTCCAGGGGGGTATCTTTAATCACATAGAGCAGGTGAATCTTCACCCCGTTAACCCCCTGCTCCGCAATGACCCTGGCGCTGTCCAGCATCATGTCGCGGTCTTCGCCGGGCAGTCCTAAGATAATATGGGCACAGACATTGATCCCCCGGTCCCGCGTCAGGGCCATAGCTGTTTTAAAGGCCTCAAAATCATGGCCGCGGTTTATCAGGTCCAGGGTCACGTCATGGACCGATTGGAGTCCGTATTCCAGCCAGATCAGATAGTCTTTTGCATAGGCCTCAAGCAGCGCTATCTTTTCCTCATCCACGCAGTCCGGACGGGTGCCGATGGCCATGCCCACAAGGCCTTCGCAGGACATGGCCTCGTCATACATGGCCTTCATATGTGCGGCCGTGGTATAGGTATTGGAATAGGACTGAAAATAGGCCAGAAACTTCTTGGCCTTATACTTTTTCATGGCGGGAATCTTACCGTTCTCAATCTGATCGCGGATGGAGATCCCCCTGCCGAAAGCCCCGGTTCCGGATCCCTTTGAATTGCAGTAAATGCATCCGATGTCCGACAGTTTCCCGTCCCTGTTGGGGCAGCTTAAGCCCGCATCCACTGAAATCTTCTGAATCCGCTCACCGTAAAGGTTCCGCAAATACGCATTATAATCCGAATACCGTTTCTTTTTTTCCATTCAGCCTTAGGCCTCCTTGTTACATGTCTTGATCCGGCACTATATCAAAGGTCGACTTCCAAGGAAAGATTCATGTGCAATACTGCCTTAGGAATCGTTACAAAATAACTTGATCTAAAGTTTTTTCAACCTGGCTCCGATACTATTGAATATTATCTTTTATCTTAAATCTTATCGATCGAGGTCATTATGATCCACATCAATCTCCAGGAAAAACACACCACGCCCCTAAGCCTTGCGAACCTTAATATAAAGGAACCCGACAATCCGCTCGTCGGATCCTATCAATTGCCCGACGGCGTTGAAACGGTCTCTGATGAGGATATTGCCAAAGGCACCGGTGTAGGATCTTTCTATACAAGACCCTATACCTCATCCAATGACAGAAGGGCCACTTTTGAAGTTGAAACCGCCCAGGGAGACAAGGTAACGCTGACCTATGAACGATCGGAGTTCAGACAGGACTGTTATCTGCGTCCCGCGGAGGGATATGTTCCGGGCCTGACCATAATTAACAACTCCAAAGACACCTTTTCCATGACGGTTGAGGGAGATCTGGATGAACAGGAAATTTCGGACATTGTAGCCTTCCAGGAAGAGGTCACATCCATTGTTGAGGATTTTCTTTCCCGCCGTACCAACGGCTTCGAAGACACCGAAGACTTTGACATGTCCAGGTATGAATCGTTAACGGATTATGCCATGGCCCTTGATGCCGCCTCCTCAATAAGCTATGCATCCGGAATGGTAAAAGGATACTGGAGTCCCGGCTACGCCGCAGGCAAGGCAACTCTGGTTGAGCCCGTATCGGATCAAACCACACCGGATCTGCCTGTAGCGGAATCTGCAACACCTGAACAGCAGCAGACGGTCCAGCCCGTTCCTGAATCCCGGGCCACATATAACAGCCTGGGAGAAAGCATCCCCGATAATACCGATCCTGAAACCGCCCCTGTCGTATCAAAGCTATCGGAACTTGGCAAAATCACAAAAGAGATATTTAAAGACGTCAGTAAATCAACAGAGAACGATGCCATTAGTGACACCCTGAAAATTCTCGAACAGGATTTCTCAGGACTAGTTGAAAAATTGATGGATATGTTTGAGGATCCTGACCAGTCAAACTTTTTTGATAACTGGGCCTGACAGTCATATCATTTTAAGTCAGTATATAAAGGGAATGAGTTTCTTTGTCTTTGACTCATAATCATTATACTCGTCGCCATATTTTTCTATGAGATACATCTCTTTTAACGGAATAAGAATAATGATAAAAATTAATGCCATTGAACCCGGGACAATGAGCAGTTTTATAGAGTTTGCAACCAAGGTACAAGCTCTTTTTCCGCTACAAAGGTCAGGTAAAACGTAATACATAGAGAAGTTGCCATCGCAGCGACTATCAGTGCTTTTGGAAGTAATGACTTTTCATGTTTATTGCGGAATATCATAATAGTCTGTTTTTCACTTATACTCATATTCCGCAGTAGGATTTTTCCGATCATACTTGAGTTTGATTTTCCGTGCCAAAACATCTTTATACAGGTTTGATCCTACATCCTCCTCCGGCGTAACGTTCCCAAAAATACGTTCCATTTTCTCTGCATAAACCATTCGCTCTATTAATCCGTTACCCGGAGAAAATTTAATTGAAATGGAATTCTGCGGGCAGACGTGCCAGCAACGATAGCAGACAATACAAGTATTATTAAACCGAACGGCCTTGTCCTTTATTGTGATGCTGCCGGACGGGCATTCATTGACACAGTTGCCGCAAAGATTGCATTTTTCCAAATCACATGCGGGCACGGGCGTCGTTGCTTTTTTCATGTAGTTCAAGCAGGGGCCTATTGTATCGTAGAATTTATCCCCGCCGTTCAAATTAATCTTGTAATGATCCGGTAAGGCATCTCCGTTTATCATGTGAGAGGCAACGGTACGTCCGAATTCTTCCGCACCTTTGAGCTCCATTTCATTGGGTCTACCCGGATAAATCCCGAAAAGGGTGGGAAATGTGCACACCCCTCTTAACTGGATCCCCCCGATGACGGTTGCCCCGGCCCGACTTACAGCTTGTGCCAGATACCACAGCGATTTTGCAGGAGACCCTGCGGAAGTAATGAAGACAAAAGCCTTTTTTCCCTTGAAATCAAAGCCGCAGTTCTTTAGAAATTCAGGCATAACCTCTGCCGGCCTGTTTTCAAAAACAGGGCAGCCGATGCCGATAAGATCGGCATCATCCGGCACCCATTTTTTGCGCCGTAAAAAATTAACATGAGACACCTCAACCCCGCTATCCTGCAACCCGTTTCCAATGGAAATTCCCGCTTTAAGCGTGTTTCCTGTCTGGCTGAACGTCAGTATACTGGCTTTCATGGTGTACTCCTATGTTGTATTTACCTTTCTGCAAAGGCAAGCTTTATGGCAAGGCCTGCGAAGATGGTTCCGGCTGTCCGGTTGAGGAATTTTCCGGCTCTTTTGGATTTTGAAAACCAGGTCCCGATCATACCGGCCAACTGGCTTACTGAGCCGAAGACAACGATGGTGGTCAGCATAAAAATGATACCAAGCGTTATAAGCTGAAGTGAGAGTGCTCCTTTTGCGGGATCTGTAAACTGAGGAAGAAAAGCCAGAAAGAATATGGAAACCTTGGGATTGGTAATATTCATGAAAACCCCCTTTTTATAGAGGGAGAAAAGACTGATGTCACTGGCGTTGCCTTCCCCGATTTCCGTATTACCGGCCCTGAATGCCTGAACGGCCAGATAGAGCAGATACCCTGCACCCACAAATTTCAATGCTGAAAAGGCCATGGCCGATGTCTGAAAGATCACGGCAATTCCCATTGCCACGGCCAGGGTATGAAAGACAAGGCCGGTACACAGTCCCAGGGTCACAATGAAACCGGCCTTTCTGCCTTTAAGCATGGACTGGGTTAAAACAAAAATATTGTCTGGTCCGGGAGCCAAGCCCAAAAGAACCGATGTGGTGATAAACATGATCAACGTGTGTGTTTCAAACATAACCCCTCTCCATGAATAACTTAAATGAGCCCCGGCATTTTCAACCCTGCTCCCTTTATACTCTTATTATACTCTTACTGGTACCTTTAAAAATAATTGATGGCGTGAATTTGTGAGAGACTTTCAATCGATCTCACACAGATTAATGGCTCAATTATTTTAGGGTGACAGTTTCATTCTCTTCTGCTTATTTTTAATGGGCTCAGTATAATTCCCCTCAAAATAGTGAAACTCCCCATAAACGAAATGTACCATCTAAAATAGTGGTATTTTTATAGATCAATCTGCAATTACGCAGTTGAATGTTATGAGGAGCTTCA
>PIVQ01001482.1 GCA_003354055.1 Desulfobacteraceae bacterium
ATTTACTTTCTGTGCACCCTGCTCTACGTCTGGGGAACCTGGCACGGCAGCGGCGCTGCCAAGGCCTCTATCAAGGCTATGCTTGATGGCCAGTTAAAGCAGATCACCCTGATCGGCGTGGGAGGCTTTGCCATTGTCCTGCCCCTGCTGTTTACCCTGATCATGTGGGGCGGCGATACCAACGGGTTCCTGATTTTCCTGAGACTGGCTTCGGTCTGTGCAGGGGATCTTGCGATCCGGTATTTGATAATGAAGAGTGCGGTTTATAAACCTTTGATTTAGGGTAGGTTTAATGCCGAAGGTCTGACTCCTGTCAGGCCACCATTTGATATAAAAGGCTCCCAGTATTTATTGCTGGGGGCCTTTTTGCGTTTGATAATATCCGAATTCCAGTTAAATTCCCCGGGGTGGCCTGATACATTTCTTTCAAAATAATAATTCTGCATCTGTGGGCGAGAATCAATATCGGATTTCAGGCAGCTTTACCAAACCTTTGCCGGGGATCGAAAAAGCTACACACTGTGTAGCCAATTGAACTGGTCCCATATCCGCCTGATTATGCGGATAGCGAGAACAGCTGTTTTCGCAGTTTTTGCTGAGTTCCCCAAACCCGGCAGCGGTGGGGCGAGGGGGATTCCGTTTAATCTCCAGCAGTCGTCCTGACTGCTTACGAAGCGGGAATTTCCGGTTCTCTCAGTCCGTGAGGCCCCGGAAATTCAACGCAACTCCACCCCCTCACCCCATCGCCGCCTAATCCCCCGGGTCTGCCCCTGCTGTTTACCCTGATCAATTTAGCGGTAGATATCTTTGCGGTGACCCACCTTAACAATCCAAATTGTTAATTCATTATCCTGGATTGAATAGATGATTCTGTAATTTCCCTGTCTTATGCGGTAGAGTTCTTGGCCGGTGAGCTTTTCACATCCGAATTGGCGTGGGTTATCAGCGAGCTTTTCAATTTTCGTTAGAATCTTTCTGAGATCATTCTGAGGGATTTTTTTGAAATCTTT
>PIVQ01000663.1 GCA_003354055.1 Desulfobacteraceae bacterium
CACAATCCCGGGATATAGTTCCTTTGAGCTATAGTGAATTTAATCCGCTTAATAGAGAGAAATGAAATTGCGAAATAGAGATGACAACAGCAGGCTGGTGTACTCAACAGAGGACAATTCAGGCGACAAACGGGCGTCTAAAACGGATAAGATTGGTAAGAAAAAAAGCACCTCCTCCAAGGGAGATGGAATCATCCGTGTGGAGAGATCCTCCAAGGGAAGGAAAGGAAAAGGCGTTTCTCTTATCAAGGGACTTCCCCTTGAAGGGTCTGATTTGAAGACACTTGCAAAAAAACTCAAACAGAAATGCGGAACCGGCGGCACTGTCAAAAACGGTGTAATTGAAATTCAGGGGGATCACAGGGAGCTGCTGGTTGAAGAGCTGAAGGAACTGGGGTATAAAGCAAAAAAGGCCGGGGGATAATACCTACACAAACAAAGAGGAGCTAAAAATGCAAATTGCGAAAATAAACATGCTGACAAGGGTTGTCGTCATAGCCGGATGCCTGTTCTGGTATGCCTTAGCTGCTGCCGAGACAACAGAGTTACCCCTTACCCAGGCACTGTCCAGAGTCAATCTTTTTTCGGAATTAACCGATGCACAAAGAAACCTTTTGAAAACGGCTGCCCAATTGCATCAAGGCAAAGCCGGCGAACAGATTATCCGCCAGGGGAAGGCCATGGGCCGTATGATTGTTATCCTTGACGGGCAGGCAGAGGTCAGGATCAAGGACCAATTGATCGCCTCCCTCTCAGGGCAGATTCTGCTGGGAGAGATAGAATTTCTTGACGGCCTTCCGGCCAGTGCCGACGTATTTCTTCTCAAGGATGCAGAATACTTATCCTTGGACTTTTCGATTTTGAACCGCCTTTTGGAGGACCACCCCCGCATGGGATACCTGGTGATCCGGCAAATTGCCAGGATTGAAGCCGGGCGCCTGCGAAACACCAATGCTAAATAAGGTTTTCATCCAAAACCTTTCGCACGGTCTTTGCTAAATCCGATTTCATAACCGGCTTCATCAAAAGCCCTTTAATTCCGTAATGTTCAGCCCTTTCTTTGTTCATTTTTTCACTAAATCCCGTACAGACAATTATCGGAATCTCCGCCCGGATGGTCAGAAGGATTTGCGCGAGTTTATCCCCTGTCATATGCGGCATTGTCATGTCCGTGATAACCAGGTCAAACGCGAAAGGATCTGACTGAAAGATTTTCAACGCTGCAAGACTGTCTGTTTGAGATGTCACCTTATACCCAAGCCTCTCCAACATCTGGGCTTCTAATTGTGCCACTGATTTTTCATCATCAACCAGCAATATCCGCTCGTTTCCGGACTGAGCGATCTCTATTTTTTCATCAACAAAGCCCTCATCCGATTTTTCCATTAACGGCAGATAAACACTGAAGACAGTGCCCTTGCCAACGTCGCTGTGAACCCTGATATCCCCATTGTGCTCTTTGATAATCCCAAATACAACTGACAATCCAAGTCCTGTTCCCCGGCCTTTTTCCTTTGTTGTAAAATAGGGTTCAAACACCTTGTCAATCAGATGGGACGGGATACCGATGCCATCATCAGAGACCTTAAGCAACGCATACCTGCCCGAAGGCAGAGATAGATGAGAATCTGTTTTTATGTCGACTTCCTCAAGGACAATTTCTATCTTCCCATCTGTCTGCCCCACAGCATGATACGCATTGGTGATCAGGTTCATTGCGACTTGATGCAGTTGAGTCGGATCCGCCAATATCAAACCGCAGTCATTCTGGATTGAAGCCATTAATTCGATATTCACAGGAATTGTAGATCGACTTAACTTCAGCACTTCTTTTAGCACCTGTTGAAATCTTACAGGGAGAACTTTATGTTCATCCTGGCGGCTAAAGGAAAGTATCTGTTTGACAAGATCGCTTCCCCGCAGTCCGGCTTTGAATATTTCCCCTGCATTTTCATGCTCGGTGCTATCCTTGGGAAGATCTTCCATAAGCATTTCAGACATACCAACAATGGGATATAAGATATTGTTGAAATCATGGGCGATACCACCGGCTAAATTTCCGATAGATTCCATCTTCTGTGCCTGCAATACTCTTTCCTCAAGATGCTTTCGCTCCGTAATATCCTGGGCAGCACCATAAACTTTTGAGACCTTTCCCGATTCATCACGTCTTGCATCTCCGACTGCATGAATATATTTTAATTCACCTGTGGTCTGGTCAACAATCTGATGTTCAATATCGTATATCCTGCCTTTTTCAATGACACCCTTCAGTGCATTTTGAATTTTTTGGACATCATTCTGATGGACAATCTTCAGCAGTTCATCAGTCGTCAGGAAAGGATTCGTAACTCCATGAATATTCAGCCAGTTCTCTGACAGTGTCCATATATCGGTCTCAATATCCCACTGCCACCCCCCAAACCTGGCCAATTTTTCAGCTTCCAATAGAATGGTTTTATTTTTTTCAGATTCTTCCTGAAGCATCCGGCTGGTTGTAATATCCTGGAATATACAATGTGTTTGCTGGAACTTTCCGTTTTTATCTCTACCGATTTTACCGTGGAAAGAAACCAGAATAGGCGACCCGTTTTTTTTAATCATTTCAAACTCAACACCCAACACCTCACCAACGGCTTTGAACCGGGGAAAATTCTCTTTAAAATGCCCTTTCCAGTCAGGGTGTAGAAAATCCCCGAAATTTTCCCCGATCACTTCTTCTTTTGTATAGCCAAGGACATCCAGCCAGGTGGAATTCACCTCTAAAAAATTACCATTTCCATCTAAAGACTGATAACTCAACGGGGCGCGTTCAAACATTTTTTTAAACTTCACTTCACTATCAGCCAGCAGTTTTTCACTTTTTTTACGTTCTAAAATCTCTTTTTGCAATTTCCTGTTCCAGAACATGATAATCCCGATAATCGTTATGGAAAATGCACAGGTTACAAGAATCCATTTAATTACATCCTGTTTTGAAATTCCGTATTCATACCTTACCGCCAACCAGCGATGCCGAATCTGTTCATGTTCATCCTGCGACAGGCTTTTGAATGTCTTATTAATAATACTTGCCAATTGTGGCCAGTCGTCCCGAATGGCCATTGCCTGGTTGTGATTATCGAAGGGGGTGGGGGCGGCAATCTTTACATTGTTAAGGTTATTCTGCTGAATGATATAGGTGGTAATGGTTAGATTTCCGATATGCGCATCAGCCTTTCCTGTTGCAACCGCTTCAATGGCATCCTTGGACGTTTCCGTTACCAAAAGGCTGATATCAGGAAACTTGGCCATCAATTTTTGATGCATGACATATCCGCGTTCAACAGAAACGATCTTACCTGCTAAATCTTCTATCCCACCTATAAACCCTATTTTATCCCTTGTAAAAATAACCCAGGGCATAAACAGATAATTATCTGTAAAGGAGAGAAAATTTTTCCTTTCTTCAGTGATCTTAGCGGTAAGAAGCAAATCAATTTTTTCATGTTTTTTAATAAGATCCAGCGCCTTTGACCAGGGAACACCTGTTACATATTTCACTTGAAAACCAGCATGCGAGGCGATCAAGTTTAAATAGTCCACTGAAATACCTTTGACGGAATCCTCAAAAAAATGCAAAGGCGGGGCAGCCCCGACTCGGGCACGGACAACGGGATTGTCTTTCAGCCATTGTTTTTCTTCCGGGGTAAATTTCAAATCAGAGGATTTTGAAACCTCCTGTGAAATCGCCGTATCTTTTTCAGAGGCTGACGCCGGCAAACAAATCAGAGCAATGACAAGGATTGGAACATAGATAATATAAATTAAGAATTTAATGTTATTATCCCTCATTTTTATATATGACTTTAATATATGTATATTTTTCTGCTGATTGAATTTAGGTTACATCAAAAAAAATGAATATGCAAAAAATTATATCAGGATCCATATGAGTTCCGGAAAAGACAAAACGCTTGAAAAACTCACAGCAGCCCGGGATATTGCCGAGCAGAAATACCACCTGATAACCGCGGCAACCATTGACGCCATTATCATGATAACGCCTGACGGTAAAATATCCTTTTGGAATCCGGCTGCGGAACGGATATTCGGATATAAAAAACAGGAAATCCTCGGTAAGGACCTTCA
>PIVQ01001483.1 GCA_003354055.1 Desulfobacteraceae bacterium
GGGCAAGTTCAAGATTTTCATCTTCAAGAAAAAAATCATTGGTTGTTATCGCGCACCATCGCTTAAAGTATCCTTTTTTCTTAAACTCTCTAAGAAGTTCAAAACGGTCTAAAAGAAATTGCCTGTTTGTCCCTCCAAAATTATTATCAAGAAAAATAATATCCTTTTTTTTCTTTCCAAGTGCTATTAATTGCTCTTTCAGATAGTCAAGAGAATATTCCCTATATTCAGCTTTTTCACCTGTCAGCGAACAAAAATCACAGCTGTAGCAACAATTTCTGCTGGATTCAACATACCCAACCGTTGTCATCCAGTAGGCAAGATCATACCTGGGAATTGCCCATCCTTTTTCCAAAAAACTTTCTGATATATGCGTTTTATCAAAAGCATCTTCAATCACATCAGCAATTTGCTCTATGTCTCCGGTACAACAATAATCAAAAAATTGTGCTGAATACTTGTAGAGCATTCGGATACTGGGCCCGCCCGCTACAACAATTACATTTTTATTTTTGGTTCGGGCATATGCAGTTAAATGCAGCATCCTGTCAAAGGCTGAATTCAAGCCTGTAAGAACCAGCATATCAGGAAAAGAGAGGAGTTGTTCATCTTCCAGTGGTCCGCTGAAGACTTCATCATACAATTTTATATCACAAAGATCAGGGGAAAATATACCTGCTAAATAGGCAGATGTCATTGACTGGGGAAATTTTGTTTTACGTTGAATTGGTATTCTGAATTCGTCGATATAACAATTTACAATAAGGATTCGTTTTTTCTTCATTTCTCTTATCTCATTCCATGTTTTTAAATTATAGACATGCCCTACCATCTATTATATAAATTGTTCAACCATTGTTTTTCCATTTACGATTTTTAACTAATACGATTTTATGGTTATGTATGAAAGCTATGTTAAATACGCAATCCGTCTTAGACTATAAAATAGTTGAACAGCTTTACGAAAGTAACAGTTCAATTGTCAACAGGGTTCTTCGATCAACTGATCA
>PIVQ01000664.1 GCA_003354055.1 Desulfobacteraceae bacterium
AAAATGAACAAGAATTTTTTTGTCAAAAGTTTGTTGTCCATGCTCGCCATCCTTTTCTTGTTTGGATGCGCGGTCAAGGAACCGGTTGAGTTACCCCCATTTACAGCTACCCAGTTTGACACGAGCATGTACAGTTCCAAAGTTGACAACTTTGTGCTTGTTCTGGATGCCTCAAGCTCAATGCGGCATGATTACATGGGCAACACTAAATTCGTCATAGCCAAAGCGCTTACAGAGCGCCTGAACATGACCATCCCCGAGCTAGGTCAGACTGCAGGCATAAGATCATTCGGCCATGCACCTTCGGTTTCAAAAAACCTGACCGAAAGCTACGGCATGACAACGTACAGCGGTGCAGTCTTCAATGAAAAACTTGCCATGATAACCGAACCGGGTGGCTGGAGTCCTCTGGGCACAGCTTTAGAAGGCGTCCAGCAAGACCTTGCAGGACTCGGTGGTATTCATAACGCCGTTGTAATCATCTCCGACGGTCTGGACATGGAACCTAAAATCGCACAGGTGCAGGCTCTCAAAGACGCTTACGGCTCTTCTATCTGCCTCTATCCCATCCAGGTAGGAAATGATCCCAAAGGTACGGCCTTCCTTTCAGAAGTTGCCAGGATCGGAAACTGCGGATTCCTTTCAAACGCGGATGACCTCATGAAAGGCGACGGTATTGCAGCCTTTGTTGAAAAAGTCTTTTTGGAAAAAGCCGGCCCGAAAAAAATGGTTATGAAAGACAGTGACGGTGACGGTGTCTATGATATCAACGATCAATGCCCCGGCACCCCTGTTGGCGCAAAAGTCAATGCGGTAGGTTGCTGGACCCTTGACAATGTATTGTTTGACTTTGACAAATCCGTTATCAAATCCGAAGGCTATCCCCTGCTTGACGAAGTGGTTGTGATCCTTGAAAAGAATCCTGCCATGAGCATCGAACTCCAGGGTCACACCGATAATATCGGTACCAAAGAGTACAACATGGGGCTGTCCATGAGACGTGCCAACGCTGTTGCCCAGTACCTGGTTGATAAAGGCATCCTCCGCAACCGCCTGGCTACAACCGGTTTCGGATATTCAAATCCTGTTGCCCTGAACGGTACAAAATTCGGACGCACCCTCAACAGAAGAGTTGAGATCCATCCTTATTAATCTGTTCGAGCAAACATAAGTTTACGGGATTCTTATCCCGGGAATAACAAAGGGCCTGCGGTAAACACCGCAGGCCCTTTTATTTTGTGTTGAAACGGTCCGGATACAGGAGCCGCGCCATATCCCATTCGGATACTCCGGCGGGATATGCCGGATTTCCGATCAGGATGACTGGTAGAGGACCTCTCCTGTTTTTTCTACCCCGTAACCCCCAAGGCCTAAGACCCGGGCTTTGAATTCGTCACTTTGCATGGTTTCAAGAAGCGCCTGGATATTGGAGGACTGATAATAAGTTTCCGGTATGATCAGGTCATAGGATTCCGTAACCACCGGAAGGAAATCAAGATTCAATGCCAGGGCTGCCGCCTTAATTCCCAAACCGGCCTTCGCCCGTCCTGACAGCACGGCCACAGCTACGGACATATGGGTATATTCATCGTTTTCGTAACCTGGGATATCATTAGAAGACAAACCCAGTTCTTTAAGCTTGTAGTCGAGAAGAATGCGGGTACCGGAACCGGGCTGCCGATTGATAAACTGCAACTGCTTATCCGCCAGATCTTTCATCCCGCAAACCTTGTCCGGGTTACCCTTGGGCAGGATCAGGCCCTGCTCCCTCATCACCAGGTTGACCACCCGCACCGGCACACCGGCCAGATACTTATTAATATAGGAAACATTATAACTGCCGTCATCAGGATCCAGAAGATGGCTGCCCGCCATATGGCAGGCCCCTTTTTTTATGGCCATCAAACCGCCCATACTTCCGACATGGCTGGACGAAATGCTGGTCCGGGGATTATTCTGCCTGACCTGATCCGCCAGGAGATCCAGGGTATTGTCATGGGATCCCGTAATGACGATAGTTTCCTCAATGTCAGACAGAGGGCGAAGGAGATGTGCCTGGACTGTCTCTGTCTCTGAAATCCCTTCCACATGCCGAGGAATTCTGATGATACCGTCTGCCTCAGTCAGGGTTGTTATACTACCAGATCCCCTTGGCAGCTGGGAGGACATGAGTTTCCCGTCCACAGACCCGATTTTTACCCGCAGGAACTCCTCCTGCCCCAGTTTGGATGCCACTTTCCTGGCAGGAGTTACCTGAGCTGTAGTCAGCGGTTTGTCCGGCAGATGCTGCATCCGTCTCAGCAAAGGCCCTGCAAATTGTTCAAAGGCCACAATGGCAGACACCGGATATCCCGGAATACCGAAGACCGGGGTTGCTTCCACCCGGCCGAACATAACGGGTTTGCCCGGCATCATGGTGACCCCGTGGACATACACCTCCCCAAGAGAAGAAATCACGGGTTTGGCAAAATCCTCAGACCCGGCTGATGATCCGCCGATGATCATGACCATGTCATAGCCTTCGGATACCGAATCCGCCACAGCTTGTTTTATGGTCAGCAAATCATCCCTTAGCATGGTATGGACTTTAAACTTAGCCCCATGGTCCTGACAGAGAGCCCCAAGCACTGTGGAGTTGGATTCCACCACATCACCCGAAGTCATGGTCGTAGGACTGCAGTCCTGCCATTGTTTAAGTTCTGAGCCTGTGGGAATGATCATGACCCGCGGCTGTTTCCGAACGTCAACCCGAAACGCCCCGCCGGACAGCAGCGCTCCCATGGAATAGGCGTTGATCTGATGGTCCCGGGGAAAAAGCAACTGGGTGGCCACAATATCCTCTCCCATCTTTCTGACATACTGCCAGGGAAAGGCCGGTGCTTCGATTTCTATTGAATCTCCATCCACATTCAAATGCTCGATCATGATTACGGCATTGGTATCCTTCGGCAACGAATGTCCGGTGTTGACCCAGAAGGCTGTTTTCCCGATTTCCAGAGTCTTGGGCGCATCGTCACTGGCCCCGAAAGTAACCTGGGCTTCCACGGCAATTCCGTCCATGGCAGCGGCATGAAAATTGGGAGATGAAATGGCCGCCACGGCCTGGGTGGCCAGCACTCTTTCTTTGGCATCCACCACATCAAGGGTCTCAACATCCGTAATATGATCCTTGAATGCATCAAAAAGGCAGGCTTGCGCCTCTTCAATGCTTTTCATATCCAGATAAATATTTCGCTTGGTATTCATTGGAACCGTAGCCTTCTTTTAGTTATAAGAGAATAATATCCACCGGACTGTCTTTTTCCAGCCCTTCCACATGCTCACCGATTTCCAGAAGCCCGTCCGCATGGATCATGGTCCTGATCAGACCGGATTTTCCTAAGACCGGCCGGGCCTCAAGCCTCCCGTCCCCCTGTTCAAGGCGAACCCGGACAAAATCCCGCCGCCCCTGGGCAGAGGCCACATTCCGGCTCAGCCTTGCCGGCACCCGTATCCGGGGGCTTAGCCGGGTTAATCCCTGGAGCTGATTCAGAAACGGAATCACGGCAATTTTCAACACCACCATAGCAGAGACCACCTGGCCGGGCAGACCCCACACAGGCTTAGTGCCGGATCGTGCCAGAATGGTCGGTTTGCCGGGACTCACAGACATACCGTGGACAAGGATTTCCGTGTCCGGCAGCCCGGACAGCACCTCAACGGTATAATCCCGCGTTCCCACGGAACTGCCCCCTGAAATCAAGACCATATCGGTCTCGGCAATGGCTTTTTCGCAGGTCTCTTTCAGGACCTTGGGGTCATCCTTCACAATTCCATAACGAATCGCCTGCCCCCTGGCCTCCTGAACAAGCCCGGACAGGGAATAGGAATTAATATCCCTTATCCTTCCCGGCCCCGGCATCTGGTCTATGGGAATCACCTCATCTCCGGTGGAAATGATCCCGACCTTGGGCACCTTGTAAACCGGAAGTCTCGGATAGCCAAGACCTGCTGCCAGCCCCTCTTCCTGGGGTCGGATCAGACTGCCTTTTTCCAGGACAACCCGCTCTTTTTCAAAATCTTCCGACGCATCAATCATATTCTGGAGCGGGGCCACGCTTTTGTAAATCTCAACAGACTGCTCATCCAC
>PIVQ01001484.1 GCA_003354055.1 Desulfobacteraceae bacterium
TTCTCAAAAAGATTGAAGATTTTGTTTGATTCAGGTATAACCTGCTGCCTGGATGGAAGTGGAATAAATTCCAATGCATAGGCCAATTGAAATAATACCCAAAGAATCAGGAACGGCAGGATATATGGACGTACAGACCCAAATTTTTGACAGCGCCGGGTTAAAGACCCGGGAACCCTTTGACACACTTTTTCCCATCAAGGAAGATACCCTGGCTGCAATTCATCAGGATATGGAGACCAATGGATTCGACCCGGTGTTCCCCATTGTGGTCTGGGAAGAGGAATCTGTGGTGGTGGACGGTCATACCCGGTTTACCGCCGCCAAAAATCTTGGATTGGACTCCGTGCCCGTGATCCTCAAATCCTTTGATAATGAGGATGATGCCATCCTCTACAGTTTCCATATTCAGCGCAACCGCAGAAATATGTCGGATGATGACATTCTCAAATGCCTGGCCCTGCTGGACGGCATCCATGAATCAGAGAGCGAGGAGCAGACCCGGAAAGAAGTGAACGAAGCCCGGGCAAAGGAGTTGGGCGTCAGTGTCCAGAAGGTGGACAAGGCCAGGAAGGTAATGGAGCACGGTGATGAAGAGATTCAGGAGGGCGTGAAAACCGGTGAAAAATCCATTAACCAGGCCTTTAATGAGGTCCAGGAGATCCGCAGGGAAAGCGGTGAAATCAAGGGACGGGAAACCACCGGCCTGGGCGCCGCTGCCAAATATACCCAAACCCTGGGTCGTTTCCTCAAAGAGTTGTCCCGGGTCAAGGATAGTGGCTGGGAAGATGTAACCCGGGAAAAAGCCCTGGCCGACATCGAGTCCATCCGGGATCTTATCGAGAGCTGAACCCCATCAAAGATTGTTTTTTTATGCCGGGGTATAAACCTCTAAGGATCGGCTCCAAAATTACTTGATCTTTTGTTTTCAAAATACCCGCCGCTTTAAGCAGTTTTTAAGGGGTTTTGGAAACAAGTTTCTGCCCTTCAGGGTATTTAGATCAAGTTAT
>PIVQ01000665.1 GCA_003354055.1 Desulfobacteraceae bacterium
TACGCTGCCCAGTTGCTTGACCTTAACATCGACATGTCACCGGTAAAGGCGACTTCATTGGCTGCGGATGCTTTTTACCAGTTGTATTCACCGATAATCGAATCCGAAAATTATTAAAATCGTAAATATTCGGCTTGTTACTTCTATGAAGGATCGAAAAACTGTCGAACGACCCTCACGAAGCATAAACAGGGAATTTTATAAACCGCCTCATATTGGTTGATAACAATGTCAAATTTAATATTAGATCAAATTAGAAGTTGTTTAGTTCAAGAGGTCGCTTCAATCGGAATTCTTTTGGAAAAATACGGTGAATTGCCGCTGAAGGAGGCTGCCAGTACGGCACTTAGCGAGCAAAAGCCAATATCAAAAATTTTAAAAAACGCCGTTTTAAAAGCGGCATCTCGATTATACAATCCCGACACGGTAAACGGACTTGGTAATCATTTAGATCAAGAAATCATTTTTAACACAGCTGAGCACTTTGGATTCTCTAAAGGATTTCTTCTTCAATCAAATATTTTTACGGCCAACATAGAAAAGTTCCGGTCGCACAAATATAATATCGTGCTGGCATGTAGCAACATCTCATTCAGAGACCCCTCAAAACCAGCTACAATTGTTTGGAAAGGTGAATCAACAAATCTAGTTTCGGTAAAAAATTCCAGCGACACCGTATACAGTGCGCCGACTATTAATGAAGAGCGCTGGCTGAAAACTCCTGAAGATTTTCGAAACATGATCTCTCTTGAAAAACTGCCAACATCATGTTTTATGGATCAGATAAGTCAAATTAATTCTACATTGTGGGAAAAAGCATTCAGTCACGATCCTGCTTTTCCAAAATTGATTTATCTGTCGTTAGAAGAAATCGCAACTCAATTGATTGTAGAATCAATAAATAGTCAGGATTCTATTTATCAATTTTGTTTTGACCCTAAGAATTTTAAATTCATGATAGATACCTTTGAGGGGCTTCCGTATTGCTGGCAGCAACAAGATAAAGGCACACATCTTTTTTGGTACAATGTAATTAATAAAAGTAAATATCCACTGAGATTTGATGGCGATCAATCTTTGACTTACAAAGATTTCAAACTTCAATTGAATCCTGATGAAATTATTGAAAAACTGACCGACAAAACGATCATTCCAGGGACATTTCTGTCACATTTGATTTTGCTTCATCACAATGCCAGAGTTTTCGGGGGACCTTTGCAAATCTTTGCTATGCCGAATATTTGGCGGCGGTGGTGCGAAATGAATCAGCTCAATTACAATGAATCCGTAACAAACGAATCACAAATGTCCATGTTTCCGTTACTATTTAATGAAAATTTCGACCCTTTGAATTTCGATGATTTAATTGCATTACCAATAGAAAAGCAGCAGATAATGTTTGATCAAATGAAGCAAGTTTATGATAATCTGACCCCAAAAGATATGATGTACCTTTTTGCGTTCCCTGCAATAATTAACCAAAAGAAAGAACCAAATCCGTTTAATCATCTTTTAGAATATGGTGATCCTCACATTATTTCCAATTTGCTGGAATTGGATAATCGGTTAAAAATGCAGATATAGTATCTAAAAGGGCTGTTAAATGGAAAGATCCATTGTGTTTATGTTTTCCGGCCAGGGCTCCCAGTTCTTCCACATGGGCCGGGTGTTGTACGAATCAGAGCCGGTGTTCCGGCGGACCATGACCCAAATGGATGAAATTGCCGGGGACATGATCGGGCGGTCCGTTGTCAGGGAAATCTACAATCCCGGGAAAAGCAAGGGCGACTTGTTCGATCAAATTGCCCTGTCCCACCCGGCCATTTTCATGATTGAGTCGGCTTTGGCCCGGGCATTGTCGGAGAGGGGCATTGTCCCGGACAGCATCGTGGGCAGCAGCATGGGGGAATTCGTGGCAGCCGGCCTCTACGGCATGATGGATTTTAAGACTGCCTTCAGGATCATCCTCCGCCAGACAATGGTGTTCAGAAACGACCTGGAAAAAGGGGGCATGATCGCCATCATGGACAGCCCGGATCTTTTCAGCCAAACGCCTGTATTGCGGGATAACAGCGAAATATCAGCCGTCAATTTTGATACCCATTTTGTGGTATCCGCCACAGGGGACGCACTGGAAACCATCCGCGGGCACTTGCTCAAGGCCGATATCAACCACTTTGTTTTGCCTGTGGCTTATGCCTTCCATTCCTCCCATATGGACCGAATCCGGGAAAAGTTTATCAACCTATATAGGGGACTGGATTTTTATCCCCCTGAAGTTGCGTTCAACTCCTGCGCGGCCGCCCGGGAAATACAAAGGATTGATCCCGATTACTTCTGGCGGGTGATCCGGCATCCCATCCGCTTCAGCGAAACCATCACCCGGCTTGCGTCGGAAAGGCCGTGTATTTTTGTTGATGCAGGACCCTCAGGCACCCTTGCCACCTTTGCCAAGTACAACCTGCCCAGGGACGACCGATCAGAAATCTGGCCCATTCTTACCCCTTTTGGCCATGAACTGGACAATTTTAACAGGGTTCTGAAATTGCGGGCCGCGCCCAAACTCGGGCGGACTGCCCAGCCCACTGTAAAACCGTCCGGCGTCATAAGCGGTAAAGAACTGGGCAGCCATGCGTTCAAAAAACGGTTCAACTTGAAATACGCCTGCTTGGCCGGTGGCATGTTCCGGGGCATTTCATCCGCCCGGCTGGTGGTCCGGATGGGGAATGCCGGGATGATGGGATTCTTTGGCACCCACGGCCTGCCCCTGGAACAGGTGGATGAAAATATCGCGGCCATCCGGCGGGACCTGGACAAAGGCCAGGGATTTGGCATGAACCTGTCTGCGGGGGCCGATCAGGCCGCCTTGGTGAACTTGTTCCTGGAACGGGACATCCCTTGTATCGAAGCGTCGGGCTTTGTCCGTGTGACCCGGGACCTGGTGAAATACCGGGCTGCGGGCATGGGAAAGGACCCGGACCATCCGGACATGCCCGGCAACCGAATCATTGCCAAACTCTCCCGGCCCGAGGTGGCGGAAGATTTCCTGCGTCCTCCCCAGGACCGGATCCTGGAGCATTTGGTTGCCACAGGCGAGATCTCCGCCGGCCAGGGCGCTATGGCCAGGCAATTTCCCGTGGCTGACGCCCTTTGCGTTACGGCGGACTGCGGCGGCCGTACCGACCGGGGAACCTCGGCCACCCTGCTGCCCATGATGATAGGGCTGCGGAACCGGATGAAGGAAGAAGTGGACTATGAGGTGTTTGTGGGGGCCGCCGGCGGTATCGGGACGCCTGAAGCGGCAGCCGCGGCTTTTGTCCTGGGGGCGGATTTCATCCTCACCGGCTCCATCAATCAGTGCACCCCTGAGGCTGGGACCAGTGACAGAGTCAAAGAGATGCTCCAGCAGATCAATATTCAGGATACCACCTTTGCCCCCTGCTCCGAGGGATTCGAAATGGGCGCAACGGTCCAGGTCATGTCCAGGGGCGTATTTTTCCCGGCCAGGGCTAACAAACTTTTCGCCCTGTATCAACAGTATAACTCCCTTGAGGAAATCCCGCCGTCCGTGCTGCGGCAGCTCCGTGAAAACTATTTTGATATAGATCTGGAAAGCATTTATGATAAATGCATCAGCCTGTACACAACTAAAGAGATTGACCGGATCCGGGACAATCCCAAAAGAAGGATGGCACTGATTTTTAAATGGTACCTGGATAATGCGGAATCTCTGGCGTTGGCGGGGCAGGTAACCGACACTGTCAACTTCCAGGTATATTGCGGCCCATGCCTTGGCGCTTTCAACCAATGGGTGGCGGGAACCGGGCTTGAAAACTGGCATACCCGTAGCGTAGATGTAATCAATAAAAAATTAATAGGCGCTGCAGCTGCTTTGCTGGGCGATAGGTTTCAATCCCTGGCCGCTAAGGATCGGGCTATGAGAGAAAGCGGAACCGTTAAGGAGGTAGATATCCAATGAATATCCTGCTGTTTCCTGGGCAGGGCGCCCAGTTCAAGGGCATGGGAAAAGCCTTGTTTGAAAAATTCTCGGATCTGACGGACCAGGCATCGGACATCCTGGGCTATGATGTCAGGGAACTATGCCTGGAAGATCCGGAAAAAAA